>NZ_JBGCUM010000011.1:0-148553 GCF_054177665.1 Roseateles sp. P5_E8
ACTTCGGCCTGCGCTGGGAGGCCGCTGGCCCCGCCCCGCTGGGCGCCCGTCTGCGCCACGCGCAAGCCGCCGACCGCCGCGTGCAAGCCCTGCCCCGCGCCGAGCCGACGCTGCTGCTGGCCGTCGTCGGCGCCCATCTGCAAGGCCTGCCCCTGCATGGCCAGTTGCTGGCCCGCGGCGCCCGGCTGCAAGCCCGCACGCAGACCGCGCCGCGCTACCGCCTGCATGCCCTGCCCGGCACGGTGCCGCCCAAGCCCGGCCTGGCACGCGTGGCCGATGCGGCCAGCGGCCACGCCATCGAGGTCGAGGTCTACGAGCTGCCGCAGGCCAGCATCGGCTCGCTGCWGGCGCTGATCCCGCCGCCGCTCGGCCTGGGCAGCCTGGAGCTGGCCGACGGCCGCTGGGTCAAGGGCTTCATCTGCGAAGGCGCCGCGCTGCTAGGCGCGCCCGACATCAGCCACCACGGCGGCTGGCGTGCCTTCCTCGCGGCCTCCAAATGATGAACCCGCGCCACTTCGACGACCCGGCCGTGCTGGCCGAACTAGCCGCCGTGTTCGAGGTCTACGAGCAGGCGCTGATGAGCAACGACGTGGCCGCGCTCAATGCCTTCTTCTGGCAGGACGAGCGCACCACGCGGTACGGCATTGCCGACCGGCAATGGGGCATCGCCGAGCTGGCGGCCTACCGCGCCGCCACGCCCGCGCCCAATTTCACGCGGCGGCTGGAGCACCTGCGCCTGCACGCCTTCGGGCCCGACATGGCGGTGGCGCAGGTGGAGTTCGTGCGCAGCGACACGCCGCTGCGCGGCTTCCAGACGCAGACCTGGGTGCGCCTGCCCGAAGGCTGGCGCATCGTCTCGGCGCACGTCAGCATGATTCCTTTCCCCGTGGCGGCCCCGTGAGCAGCACCGCCGCGCCCGAGGCCGCCAGCCTGACCGACCAGGCCTATGCGCGGCTCAAGCAGATGATCTTCGACTTCCAGCTGATGCCCGGCGACCGCGTCTCCGAGACCGAGCTGGCGCAGCGCGTGGCCGTCAGCCGCACGCCGCTGCGCGCCGCGCTGCAGCGGCTGGAGCGCGAGGGCTTCCTGAACCTGCTGCCGCGCCTGGGCTGGCAGGTGGCACCGCTCGATTTCGACGTCATGGACGAGCTCTACGACCTGCGCACGCTGATCGAGTGCGAGGCCGCACGCCACCTGGCCGAAAGCGAACAGCGGCCCGAACTGGGCCCGCTGGCCGACACCTGGCTGCTGCCCCCGGCCGAGCGCCTCGATGACGCGGCCCAGGTGGGCCTGCTGGACGAGCGCTTTCACGCGCTGCTGGTGCTGGGCAGCGGCAACCGCGAGATGGCCCGCGTGCACAAGGAGATCACCGAGCGCATCCGCATCATCCGGCGCCTGGACTTCACCAAGCCGGCGCGCATAGACGCCACCTACGACGAGCACGCCCGCATCCTGCGCGCCATCACGCGGCGGCGCACCGACGAAGCCCAGCGCCTGCTGCGCGCCCACATCCAACAGAGCAAGCTGGAAGTGCGGCACATCACGCTGGACATGCTCTACCGCGCGCGAAGGGATGCCTGATGCAGACCCACCGCCCGGTGCCTCATTTCAAGAGTCTTCCCAACCATCCACAGAGGAACTTCACCATGAGAACGACCACGCGCCTGCTTTGCACCACCGTTGCCGCCCTCGCCACCGGCACAGCCTCAGCCGCCGACTGGAGCGACACCTCCATCGGCTACCGCTACGGCACCAAGTTCGGGGAGCCCTTCGGCACCAACGACATCCACAAGAGCATCGTGAACCTCAACCACGTCAGCGGCTACAGCTACGGCAGCAACTTCTTCAACGCCGACCTGCTGCTGTCCGACAAGAAGGACCCGTCCAGCCCCAACTCGGGCAGCGGCGCCAGCGAGGTCTACATCGTCTATCGCCACACGCTGGACCTGTCCAAGGTCACCGACAGCAAGTTCGCCTTCGGGCCGGTGCGCGGCATGGGCGTCACCCTCGGCTTCGATGCCAACGTCAAGGTCGACGCCGGCTACAACTCGCGCAAGCAGATGCTGGTGCTGGGCCCGACGTTCATGATGGACGTGCCCGGCTTCCTCAACGTCAGCCTGCTGCTGCTGAAGGAGAGCAACGCGCCCTACAACAAGTTCAGCAGCACCGCGACGCCGCGCTTCAACTACAAGACCCACATGATGCTGACGGCCGCCTGGGGCATCCCGCTGGGCAAGCTGCCGCTGGCCTTCGAGGGCTTTGCCAACTACATCGCCAGCAAAGGCACGAACGAGTTCGGTGGCTCGACCGGGCCCGAGTTCAACTTCGACGGCCAGGTCATGCTCGACGTCGGCGCCGCCACCGGCGCGACGCCGAACAAGTTCAAGGTGGGTCTGGAATATCAGTACTGGCGCAACAAGTTCGGCAATCCGTACAAGGGTCCGGCCGGTAGCGGCGCGTTTGCCAAGACGCCGATGATCAGAGCCGAATATCACTTCTAAACCCCTCGCCCAGTCTCGCCCCGCTGAACACGGGCGAGCCTGGTCGGTCCCCGAGGGGACGGCGATGTTTGCGGCATTGAGCCGCAAGCACATCGCCCTAGCGGGCCGGCTTGGGAGCGGCCCGGCGCTCGGCCCGAAGACCAACGATTGCCAACCGACGTATGTCCAGACTTGAGCTGATCGGCATCACGAAGCAGTACCCGGGCGTTCGCGCCAACGACGACATCCATCTCAAGGTGGCGCCGGGGCAGATCCACGCCATCCTGGGTGAGAACGGCGCGGGCAAGTCGACGCTGATGAAGATCATCTACGGCGCCACGCGGCCGGATGCCGGGCAGATGGCCTGGAACGGCCGCGAGGTCGCGGTGGCCAGCCCCGCGCAGGCGCGGGCGCTGGGCATCAGCATGGTCTACCAGCACTTCTCGCTGTTCGACACGCTGACCGCCGCCGAGAACATCTGGCTGGGGCTGGACAAGGCGCTGTCGCTGGCCGAGGTGGCCGAGCAGACGCGCGCGGTGTCGGCGGAGTACGGCCTGCCCGTGGACCCGTCGCGGCCGGTGCACACGCTCAGCGTCGGCGAGCGCCAGCGCGTCGAGATCGTGCGCGCGCTGCTGACGCGGCCGCAACTGCTGATCCTGGACGAGCCCACCTCGGTGCTGACGCCGCAGGCCGTGGAGCGACTGTTCGTGACGCTGCGCCAGCTCAGCAGCGAGGGCTGCGCCATCCTCTACATCAGCCACAAGCTGCACGAGATCCGCTCGCTGTGCCATCACTGCACAGTGCTGCGCGGCGGCCGCGTGGTGGGCGAGGTCGACCCGCGGCAGGAGAGCAATGCCAGCCTGTCGCGGCTGATGATCGGCGCCGACGCGCCGGTGCTGACGCAGCGCGAGGGCCGCCCCGGCGCGTCGGTGTTGCGCGTGGGCAGCCTGGGTCTGGCCCAGCTGGACCCCTTTGGCGTCACGCTGAAGAACATCGGCTTCGACGTCTGCGCGGGCGAGATCGTCGGCGTGGCCGGCGTGTCGGGGAACGGCCAGCAGGAGCTGCTCGCGGCGCTGTCGGGCGAGGACCCGCGCGCGGCGGCCGGCAGCATCCGCCTTTTCGATCGGGACATCGCCCAGGCCCCGCCGGCCCGGCGCCGAGCTGCGGGGCTGCACTTTGTGCCCGAGGAGAGGCTGGGCCGAGGCGCGGTGCCGACGCTGTCGCTGGCCATGAACACGCTGCTGACGCGCACCGAGGCGGTCGGCCGGGGTGGCTGGCTGCGCCTCGGCGACGCGCGCCGGCTGGCGGCGAAGTTGATCGAGGGCTTTCGCGTCAAGGCCTCGGGGCCGGACGCGATGGCGCGCACGCTGTCGGGCGGCAACCTGCAGAAGTTCATCGTCGGCCGTGAGATCGATGCGCAGCCCAAGCTGCTCATCATTGCCCAGCCGACCTGGGGTGTGGACGTGGGCGCGGCCGCGCAGATCCGCGGCGAGCTGCTGCGGCTGCGCAACCAGGGCTGCGCGCTGCTGGTGTTCAGCGAGGAGCTGGACGAGCTGTTCGAGATCTGCGACCGGCTGCTGGTCATCGCCGACGGCCGGCTGTCGCCCTCGGTGCCCATCGCTGCGGCCACGCGCGAGCAGATCGGCGAATGGATGTCGGGGCTGTGGCCCAGCGCCGATACCGCCCCGGAGGTCAGCGATGTTCAAGGTTGAGCCGCGCACGCAAACCTCCATGCTGCTGGCCGTGGCGGCGCCGCTGCTGGCGCTGGCCATCACGGTGCTGATCGGCGTCGTGCTGTTCACCGCGCTGGGCAAGGACCCGCTGCAGGCGCTGCGCCTGTTCTTCGTCGAGCCGCTGAAGAACGGCCGGGCGCTGTCGGAGCTGAGCGTCAAGGCCGTGCCACTGGCGCTGATCGCGCTGGGCCTGGCGGTGTGCTTTCGCGCCAACATCTGGAACATCGGTGCCGAGGGCCAGTTCGTGCTCGGCGCTCTGGGTGCTGGCTGGGTGGCCATGCAGGCGGGGCCGGACACGTCGGCCTGGTTCGTCGTGCCGGTGCTGCTGGGCGGCGTGGCCGGCGGCATGCTGTGGGCCGGCRTCGTSGCGCTGCTGCGCGACCGCTTCAACRCSAACGAGATCCTGGTCAGTCTGATGCTGGTCTACGTGGCCGGCTTGCTGCTGAACTACCTCGTCTACGGGCCCTGGAAGGACCCGAACGGCTACAACTTCCCGCAGACCCTGCTGTTCGCGCCGGGAACGCGCCTGCCGCGCCTGGTGGCGGGGCTGCGCATGAATGCGGGCGTCGTCATCGCGCTGGTCGCGGTCGTGGCCTTTGCGATCTTCCAGTTCCGCACCTACCGGGGCTATGCATTGACCGTGGGCGGCATCGCGCCGGCGGCCGCGCGCTATGCCGGCTTTTCGTCGCGCAGCGCGCTGTGGACGGCACTGCTGCTGTCCGGCGGCATGGCCGGCCTGGCGGGCGCCTTCGAGGTGGCCGGGCCGCTGGGGCAGCTGACGCCCTACGTGCCGGTGGGCTACGGCTTCGCGGCCATCATCGTTGCCTTCGTCGGCCGGCTGCACCCGGTGGGCATCGTCTTCTCGGCGGTGCTGATGAGCATGTTCTACATCGGCGGCGAGCTGGCGCAGAGCCGCATGGGTCTGCCCAAGGCGTTGACCAGCGTGTTCCAGGGCTTGCTGTTGTTCACGCTGCTGGCCTGCGACCACGGGCTGCAATACCGCATGCGCTGGGTGGCGGCATCCAAGGAAAAGGCCAAGGCGCGCGCGGGAGCACCGGCATGAACGAAATTGCCTTGCTCATTGCCGCAACGCTGAGCGCCGGCACGGTGCTTGCGATTGCCGGGTTAGGTCTCTTGATCAACGAGCGCGCCGGCATCGTCAACCTCGGCGCCGAGGGCCTGATGCTGGTGGCGGCCATCGCCGGCTACGCGACGGCGGTGCACAGCGGCTCGGACCTGCTCGGCTTTGCGGCCGGCATGGCGGCTGGCGTCGTGCTGGCGCTGTTCCTGGGCCTGCTGGTGATCTGGCTCAACACCAACCCCTATGCCACTGGGCTGGCGCTGAGCCTTTTTGGCGCCGGCTTCTCGGCCTTCGTGGGCATCGAGTACACGCAGCAGCGGCTCTCGGAGCGCGGGCACTGGGCCGTCCCGGGCCTGGCCGACCTGCCGGTGCTGGGCAAGGCGCTGTTCGAGCACCACCCGGTGGTCTACCTGGCCATGGCGCTGGCCGTGGCGCTGCACTTCTTCCTGTACCGCACGCGGGCCGGCCTGGTGCTGCGCGCGGTGGGTGAGTCGCCCGAGTCGGCCCATGCGCTGGGCTACCCGGTGCGCAAGATCCGCCTCGCGGCGGTGGCGGCCGGTGGCGCGCTGTGCGGCCTGGCGGGTGCCTATCTGTCGCTGGTCTACACACCGCTGTGGGTGGAGGGCATGGTGGCCGGCAAGGGCTGGATCGCGCTGGCGCTGACCACCTTCGCCACCTGGCGGCCGGCCCGCGTGCTGCTGGGCGCCTACCTGTTCGGCGGCGTCACGATGCTGCAGTTCCATCTGCAGAGCGAAGGCATAGACATCTCCAGCCACTGGCTCAGCATGCTGCCCTACCTGTCAACCATCGTCGTGCTGGTGCTGATCTCGCGCAACCCGGCGTGGATCAAGGCCAACATGCCCGCGTCACTCGGCAAGCCCTTCAAGCCCGGTCACTAACCCCACCCGTCCACCTCCAGGAGAACGCATGAAATCTCTCGCCAACCGCCGGACCTTCGCACTGGCCGCGCTCGCTGCGGCCGCCGCACTCACCGCCTGCTCGAAGAAGGAAGAGGCTCCCGCCGCCGCGCCGGCCGCCTCGGCCGCCGCCAAGCCCGAGCCGCTGAAGATCGCCTTCGCCTACGTCGGCCCGGTCGGTGACGGCGGCTGGACGTTCGCCCACGACAACGCCCGCAAGGCGCTGGAGAAGGAATTCGGCGACAAGATCGCGACCAGCTTCGTCGAGAAGGTGCCCGAGGCGGCCGACGCCGAGCGGGTCTTCAACGACATGGTGGGCCAGGGCAACAAGCTGGTCTTCGGCACCACCTTCGGCTACATGGAGCCCATGCTCAAGGTCGCCGCCGAACACAAGGACGTGAAGTTCGAGCACGCCACCGGCTACAAGACGGCCGAGAACCTGCGCACCTACGACAGCCGCACCTACGAGGGCGCCTACCTGGCCGGCGTCATCGCCGGGGCCATGACCAAGACCAACACCATCGGCGTGGTCGGCTCCATCCCCATCCCCGAAGTCATCCGCAACATCAACAGCTTCACGCTGGGCGCGCAGAGCGTGAACCCCAAGATCAAGACCAAGGTGGTCTGGGTCAACGAGTGGTTCGACCCGCCGAAGGAAACCGAGGCCGCCGTCGCGCTGATCAACGGTGGCGCCGACGTGCTGATGCAGAACACCGACTCCGCCGCCGTGCTCAAGACCGCCGAAGAAAAGGGCAAGCGCGCCTTCGGCTGGGACTCCGACATGAAGGCCTACGGCCCCAAGGCCCACCTGGGCTCGGCCGTCATCAACTGGGCGCCGTACTACATCAAGGCCACGCGCGACGCGCTGGACGGCAAGTGGGCCACCGGCAAGGCCTGGTGGGGCGTCAAGGAAGGCGCCATCGACCTGGTGTCCATCGCCGACGACGTGCCGGCCGAGACCAAGGCCAAGGTCGAGCAGATCAAGGCCGGGTTGAAGGACGGTAGCTTCGCTATCTGGAAGGGGCCACTGGTCGACAACACGGGCAAGGAAGTGCTGGCCAAGGACGCCATCGCCGATGACGGCTTCCTGGGCGGCATCAAGTTCTTCGTCAAGGGCGTCGAAGGAAAGGTCCCGGGAGCCAAGTGATGCTCTGACAGGGGAGACTGAGCGCATGACTGAAATTGCTTTTGATCGCATCGAGCGCTCAGCTCTCCCGGGCCTGCTCGCCCGCATGCCCAAGGCCGAGCTGCACATCCACATCGAGGGCTCCCTGGAGCCCGAGCTGATCTTCGCGCTGGCCGAGCGCAATGGCATCCCCCTGCCCTATGCCAGCGTCGAGGCGCTGCGGGCGGCCTATGCCTTCACCGACCTGCAGACCTTTCTCGACATCTACTACGCCGGGGCCAGCGTGCTGCTGCAGGAGCAGGACTTCTACGACATGGCCTGGGCCTACTTCGAGAAGGCGGCGCGCGACCACATCGTCCATGCCGAGCTGTTCTTCGACCCGCAGACGCACACCGCGCGCGGCGTGGCCATCGGCACCGTCATCCAGGGCCTGTCGCGTGCCTGCGCCGACGCGGGCGAAAAGCTCGGCATCAGCGGCGCATTGATCCTGTGCTTTCTGCGCCACCTCAGCGAGGAAGACGCCTTCACCACGCTGGAGGCAGCCCTGCCCTGGCGCGCCCACTTCATCGGCGTCGGGCTGGACAGCTCCGAGCGCGGCCACCCGCCCGCCAAGTTCGAGCGTGTGTTTGCGCGCTGCGCCGAACTGGGCCTGCACCGCGTGGCCCATGCCGGCGAGGAAGGGCCGCCCGCCTACATCGAGGAGGCGCTGGACCTGCTGAAGGTGGAGCGCATCGACCACGGTGTGCGCGCCATCGAGAGCCCGGCGCTGATGCAGCGCCTGGCTGCTGAGCGCATGCCGCTGACGGTCTGCCCGTTGTCCAACGTCAAGCTCTGCGTGGTGCCCAACCTGGCCGAGCACCCGCTGCCGCAGATGCTGGCCGCCGGCCTGGCCGTGACCATCAACTCGGACGACCCGGCCTACTTCGGCGGCTATCTGAACGAGAACCTGCTGGCGCTGTTCGAGGCCCAGCCGCGGTGGGGCGCGCGCGAGGCCTGGCAGCTCGCGCGCAACAGCCTGGACGCGAGCTTTGCGCCGCCGCAGGCCCGGGCCGCCTGGGTCGCGGCGCTGGATTCAGAGTTCCAGCGCGCAGCCTCGCAGTCAGCGTCGATGTAGGACCCAACCACGTCCTACGGGCGGCGGCGTCCGATGGCGCATGCCAACCAGAATTTCACACTCGCAGCATGCGCTTCGAGGACTACTACCAAGTCATGCAGTTGGACGCCGCTGCCGATGCCGCTGCGATCAAGCAGGCCTACCGGCGCCTGGTGCGCCTGCACCACCCGGATCTGAACGCGGCGCCAGAGGCCCACGCCGCGATGACCCAGGTCAACGAGGCCTACGAGGTGCTGTCCGACCCCAAGCGCCGGGCGGCCTATGACAACGTGCGCCGCCGCGAACTTGAACGACGCGCTGCCAGCCAAGCCAGTGCAGACCTGGCCAGCGACTGGAAGCAGGGTTTCGACTTCGACGGCGAGCCCACGCCGGGGCGCACGGGCGAGGCCTTCAGCGACTTCTTCACCCACATGTTCGGCCGTGCCGCCAAGCCCGACCCTGCCGACGCAAAGCCTGCGCGCGGCTCGGATGAGCACGTCAAACTGGTGATCGACGCTGCGGATGCGGTCGACGGCGCCGTGCGCGCCGTGACGGTGCGCACCCTGGCACCTGACGAGAAGGGGCACAGGGCCGTCACGCTGCGGCAGATCCAGGTGCAGATTCCCAAGGGCATACGCGCGGGCCAGCACCTGCGCTTGGCGGGCCAAGGCTCTGCCGGGCGCGGCGGCGCGGCCACCGGCGACCTCTATGTCGAGATCCAGTTCAAGCAGGCTGGCATCGGCCAGACGCCAAGCCGCGACGTGCATGAGCGCCTGCCGCTCGCTCCCTGGGAGGCGGCCCTGGGCGCCGAGGTGACCACCTCCACGCCCGCCGGCCAGGTGAGCGTGACCGTGCCGCCGGACACGCCGCATGRCAAGCGCCTGCGCCTGCGCGGGCAAGGGCTGAGCGGTGAGCCCGCTGGAGACATGGTGCTGCAGGTCGAGGTGGTGCTGCCACCGTCGACGCTGCCGGGTGCTCGCACGGCCTACCAGGCGATGGCCGAGATCGTCGGCAAGGCCTTCGAGCCGCGTAGCAGCGGGGCATGACCATGGCCGACGAACCCGTTCTGCTGGGCCTCGTGATCGACGAGCAGGGCTTGAGCCTGGAGGAGCTGGCCTGCGCCTGCGGTGTCGATGCGGATTGGCTGCAGCAGCGCCTGGATGCCGGGCTGCTGGTCCGCAGCGGCGGTGAGGCCGCCGAGCGCAGGTTCTCCAGCCCTCACTTGAGCCGCGCGCGGCGCATCCTGGCGGTGGAACGGGACTTCGACGCCAACCCTGAATTGGCGGCCTTCGTGGCGGACCTCATCGAAGAACTGCAGAAGCTCAGGTCGCAGCGCTAGAGACTCGCGCTGCCGGACTGTCCCAGGAATCGGCGCAGCGCAGGCAGGAAGACCTCTTCACCTTCGGCATGGGCCACATGGCCGGCGAAGGGAATGCCGAGGAAATGCGCGTCCTTGAGCGTCTCGCGCAGCTCGACCGCGTCTTGCAGAGCGGTGAGATGGTCGTCGTCGCCGCGTACCACCAGCACCGGCGCCGTGATGTCGGCCACGCGGTCGTCTGGGTGGCCGGACGGCGAATCGTCGAGCCAGCCCTGCACGAGCGCCTTCGTCAGCCGCTCGAAATCCGGCTCAGGATTGAGGCTCTGATAGGCGTCGTAGGTATCGGGGAACTTGTTGCGCCAACTCTCTGCGGTGACCTTCTGAAGGATCTCTCGGGACGACACCAGGTTCTTGTGGTGCCAGGTCGCGCCGATAACGACGATACGGTCCACCTTCACGCGGCGTGAAGCGCCCAACCGCAGCGCAACGATGCCGCCGTCGCTGAATCCCAGCAGTGTGCAGCGTTCGACACCCATCGCCAGCAGCACCTGCTCCACGTCCTCTTCGACGCGCTGATAGGTCCATGGCGACGAGCCCAGCGTCGATGCGCCGTGGCCGCGGCTGTCGATGCCAATGACCCGCCAGCCGTTGAGTGCAGGCAGCAAGGCGTTGAAGTCCTCGATGTTGCCGAACCCGCCGTGCAGCAGCACCAGCACAGGCGCGTCAGCGGGGCCGATGCTCTCTGCGTAGATGCGCGCACCGGCAACGTCGATGCGGCGGCCGCGTTGATGGCCGAAAGCCGTCATGCTCAGCCGGCCGGGCGCCCCAGGTGTCCGCGAACCTCGTCCGCTTCATCGCCCACCGCGGCCACCGCAATCCGCAGCTGCTCCTCTGTAACGCCGAGTGAGTCGCACCAGCTGCGCACGTCGTGCTCTTCGGTGATGCTGATGCGGTTGCAGGGCATCGTCAGTTCGTCGGGCATGGGAGTCCTCCGGGTCAAGCGGTGATGTTGAACACTGCCGGCAGATTGCCGTCGCAGCACCGCGGTCGTTGTAGGACGACGTGCTGGTTACAGCGCGTCATCGCTTTCTAGGGGGTTTTCTTGCAGGCTTGATGCGCAGCTCTGCCCACACCGGCGCGTGGTCGCTTGGCTCGTCCTTGCCGCGCTCCTCGCGGTCCACGCCGGCGGCCACCACCTCCAGCGCCGCGCTGGCGAGGATGTGGTCGATGCGCAGCCCCGCGTCGCGATCCCAGCGCCGGCGGCGGTAGTCCCAGAAGGTGAAAGGCGGCTTATGCGGATGTGTGGCCAGCAGCGCGTCCGCCCAACCCTGCGCCAGCACATCGGCAAAGGCCTGCCGCGCAGCGGGCTGCAGCAGCGCGTTGTCGCGCCAGGTGTCGGGCTTGTAGATATCGGCGTCGGTCGGCACGACGTTCCAGTCGCCCATCAACACGACCGGCGCGCCAGTGGCCCACAGCGCGGCGGCGCGCTGGCGCAGGCGCTCGAACCAGCGCAGCTTGTAATCGAACTTCGGCCCGGGCTGCGGGTTGCCATTGGGCAGGTAGAGGCCCGCGAAGAGCACGCCGCCGATGGCGGCTTCGACGTAGCGCGCCTCTTTGTCCCTGGCGTCGCCGGGCAGCACGGTTGCAACAGGCAGCATCGCCATGTCACGCGCCAGCAGCGCGACGCCATTCCAGGTCCTCTGCCCCACCACGAGCGACTCGTAGCCCGCCTTGCGCAGCACGTCGGCAGGGAAGGCCTCAGTGGTCGCCTTCAGTTCCTGAAGCGCAACAACGTCAGGCCGGGTGCGGCGCAGCCAGTCCACGAGCAGGTCGAGCCGCTTGACGACGTTGTTGATGTTCCAGGTGGCGACCTTCACCGCTCCAGCCTAGGCGGCTGGCGGCCTGCCGCCTGTCAGCCGGCAGGATGCAACGACGTCAGGCCGGCTCGCCCGAAAGCACGCGCTTGAGCGGCGCGCCGCTGACGGTCTCGTGCCCCAGCAGCATCTCGGCCAGCGTGCTCAGGCGGTCGCGCTTGTCTTCCAGCACGCGGCGGCATTCGGCCTGCGCGCTTTCCAGCAGCGCGCGGGCTTCGTCCAGCAGCGATTTCTGCACGTCGGGCCCGATCAGCTCGCGCGGCACGCCGGCCATGCTGAGCAGGCCGAAGGTCTTGCCGAAACCGTAAGAGCCGATCATGGACGTGGCCAGTTCGGAGGCGCGCTTGAGGTCGTCCGCCGCGCCGGAGGAGGCGTTGCCGAAGGCCATCATTTCGGCCTCGCGGCCGGCCAGCATCATGGCCAGGCGTGAACGCAGCTCGCGCTCGCCGTACAGCGGCTCCTCGTGGTTGCGCGCCACATAGGTCACACCCAAAGCCGGGCCGCGCGGCTCGATGCTGACGCGCTCGACGCTGCCGGCCTCCAGCACATGGGCCACCAGCGCGTGGCCGGACTCATGGAAGGCGATGCGGCGCAGCGTCTCGGGCGTGATCAGGTCCTTGGTGTTGGTCACCTCGCCGCCGAGCTGGTGGGTCTCCAGCGACTGGTAGACGCGCTCCTCGCTGACCACTGCCTCGCCGGCCTCGGCCGCGTAGGCGGCGGCGCGGTTCACACAGTTGGCGATGTCGGCGGGTGACATGCCCGAGGCGGTGCGGGCAATCGATGGCAAGTCCATGCCGGCGCCTGCCTTTACCTGGCCGAGGTAGAGGCCGAACAGCTGCTGGCGCTCGGGCGTGGTGGGCAGCGAGGTGCGCACGATGAGGTCGAAGCGGCCCGGGCGGCGCATGGCGATGTCGACGTTGTCGACATGGTTGGTGGCGCCGATGACGACGACGTTCTCCAGCGCCGAGAAGCCGTCCATCTCCACCAGCAGGCGGTTGATGATGCGGTTCTGCTCCTGCTCGCCGCCGCCGGGTGAGTCCTTGCCGCTGCTGCGGCGGCCGATGCCGTCGATCTCGTCGATGAAGATGATGCAGGGCGCGGCGTCGCGGGCGCGCTTGAAGAGCTCCTTCACCTTGCCGATGCCGGCGCCGTAGAACATGGAGCTGAAGTAGGAGCCGTCCACGCTGATGAAGCTGGCGCCGCATTCACCGGCCAGGGCCTTGGCGAGCAGGGTCTTGCCGGTGCCGGGCGGGCCGTCCAGCAGCACGCCGCGCGGGGCCTTGGCGCCGACGGCGGCGTATTGCTTGGGGTCCTTCATGAAGGCGGCCACGCGCTTGAGGGCCTTCTTGGCTTCGTCGGCACCGATGACGTCGTCGAAGCGGGTCTTGGGTTTGTCGGCCAGGCGCGTGCGCGGGCCGATGGGGCCGCGCATCTGCACGTAGAGCAGCAGGCCGACGATGAGCAGGATGCCCAGCAGCGGCGACGCCACCGTAGCCGCCTTGTCCAGCGACTGGCTCCAGCGCTGGCCGGTGGTGCGGGCGTCGACGTCGATGTCGGTCAGCGCAAAGCCCTGGGCCACGCTCAGCTCGCCCAGGCGGGACGCGATCTCGCTCTTGCAGGTGAGGCCGCAGTCGATGAGGTGGGTGGAGAAGTGGCGGCCACCGCGGTCGGTGTAGAGCACCAGGCGGCCCTCGATGCCGACGGCCGCGACCTCGCGGGCCTGCACGGCGCGCTCGAACTCCGACGCTTCGCGCGGGTTGGCCAGCCACTGCTCGGGCGCGCGCTCGAACACCTGGGCGGTGGCGCTGCGGCGCGCCTGCACCTCGGTGGCGGTGCGCGTCTGAAGCAGGTCCAGCGCGAGCAGCGCCAGCAGCAGCAGGGCGGCGAGGCCCGCGATGATGAGTTTCTGGCGCAGATCGGGGCGGGGGGTCTTGCTGGCGCTGTCCATGGGCGGTGGGCTGGGAGTCGGGAGTGCGTCCGGATCATTGATGGACGCGCCGCTCACGCCTAGTGCGAATGAAGCACTTGGGCCCGGTGCCGGGCCGTGCTTACAAGAAGCGCCGCCCTAGCGAGGAAAAATTCCGTGTGTCCTACTTCGGCGCCACGCGCCAGATCTCGCCCGTCACGTCGTCGTCCACCAGCAGAGAGCCGTCGTCCTGCACCACCACCGCGCTCGGGCGGCCCCAGACCTCCTGGTCGCTGACGACGAAGCCGGTCATGAAGTCCTGGTAGCGGCCCGTCGGCAAACCGTCCTTCATGAACACGCGCACGACCTTGGAGCCAGTGCGGGTGTGTCGGTTCCAGGAGCCGTGCAGCGCCAGGAACAGCTCGCCGTCGTAGGCCGCCGGGAAGGCCGCTCGCGCACCGGCCGGGGCGGCGTACATGACCATGCCGAGCGGCGCCGAGTGCGCGGTGATGAGCAGGTCGGGCGCCGTCACCTTGTCCTTGAGGTCGGGCCGCAGGCCCTTCAGGCGCGGGTCTTCGTTGGCGCCGATGTAGTACCAGGGCCAGCCGTAGAAGGCGCCGGGCTTCACGCGCGTGAGGTAGTCGGGCGGCAGGTTGTCGCCCAGCAGGTCGCGCTCGTTGACGCTGCAGATCAGGTCGCCCGTGCGCGGGTGCAGGTACATGCCGACGCAGTTGCGCAGGCCGGTGGCGAAGGTGCGCTTGTTCTTCCCGTCAGCGTCGAAGGCGATGACCAGCGCATGATCCAGCTCGTCGCCCCAGGCCGAGCCGACGCCCTGCTTCGCTTCCCACTGCGAGACGGGTTCGGGCGGCGCGGCCGGCATGCCGTCGGCGATGTTGGTGGCGGAGCCGATGGACAGGAACATCGTCTTGCCATCCGCCGAGAACACCAGCGTGCGGGACGAATGCGCGCCGACGGCGGCGGTCAGCTTGGGCACCACGACCTCGGGCTCGGCCGTGGCCACCAGGTCGCCGTTCTTGTACGGGTAGCGGACGATGGCGTTGACGAAGGCGACGTAGAGGTATTGCGGGTTGGGGCCTTGCGGCCAGAAGGCCATGCCGAAGGGCCGGTCCATGCCGGCGGCAAAGGTGCTGACCTCGGTGGCCGTCTCGCCGTTGGCCGAGCGGAACACCTTGACCAGGCGCTTGGGCGTGGACGAGATGAAGATGTCGCCGTTGGGTGCCTTGACCATCACTCGGCCACGGTCCGGGTCTTTGGCCCACAGATTGGCCTTGAAGCCCTCGGGGACGGCCGGCAGCTGGCCTTCCGGGCGCGGCACGGTGCGCGGGCCGTTGCTGGCGCTCTCCGTGGCGTAGGGCTTGTCCAGGTCCGCCGCCTTCAGCTCATGGATGCGGCCGGGCGCGTCCTCGGTCCAGCTGCCGGGTGCGCCACGCGTGTCGCTGGCGGCCGCAGCGGGCGCAACCGCCGCGCTCGGCTTGGCCTGGCCCGTCTGGGCGGCCAGGTAGCTGACCAGCGCCGCACGCTGCGTCTTGTCCGGCACGCTGATGGGCATGGAGGTGCCCGGTGCGAACAGGGCCGGGTCGCGCAGGAAGCGGTCCAGTTCGGCGGCAGTCCACACCTTGTTGGACGCCCCCAACTTCGCCAGCGCAGCGGTGTAGCCGAAGCCCGTTACGCCGCCGACCTTGCGGCCCAGCACGTTGAACAGGCCCGGCCCCATCAGCGCGCGCTGGTCCGGCGAGACCGTGTGGCACATCGCGCAATTGCTGTCGAAATAGCGCTTGCCGATGGCGGCCGTGTCGGCAATCGCCGGCAGCGCCGCGAAGGCAGGCAGGAGCAACGCAAGGGCGCGCAGTGAGAACGGCATGGGAATCCTGCTCCGAGAAAGGTCGGCGCAGTTTAGGAACGCCAAGGCCGCCCACGGCGGGGCGGCCCCGAACTCTCAGCAGGATGAGCGCTGGATCAGCGCGGCGCGACCGGCACGGTCGGTTCGGCTGCGGTCGCAACGACGGCGCCGGGTTGCGGCAGGGCCAGCCGGTTGTCCACGCCACGCACGCCCTGGGGTGCACCGGCCAGCACCGTGGCGCGGGCCTTGGCGGCGGCGTCGGGGGCGGGGCCGTCCAGGCGCACGATGCCGTCGTCGGTGTGCACCTCGATGCGCGCGGCGCTCAGGGCCGGGTCAACGGCCAGCGCGGCTTTCACCTTGGTGGTGATGCCGGCATCGGCAACGGCGGTGCCGACCCCGTTGACCGCGTTGCGCGAGGCGTCCGCGGCGGCGTTCTGCGAGTCGATGACGGTCTGTTCGGCCTGGGTGCCGGCGTCCTTGACATTGGCGACGGCATGGTCGAGCTGGGTGCCGACCGAGCGCGGGTCCTGCATCGCCACCACCGCCACCATGGCGATGGCCGCACCGGCGCCCAGCGTCAGCAGCCAGGGCAGCACGCGGCTCCTCGGCCTGGGTTCGACCACCACCACCTTGTGCGGCCGGGGCGCGGTGTCGGCCACGCGCAGGCTGCCATCCGGGTTCAGCAGCGAACGGGGGACAGGCTTCTTGGCAAAGATGTTCATGGCAATCTCCTCATGAGTCGAGCGCTCACGCGCGGGTCAGCCTTGTCGGTGGGGTGTGCTGTTCGACCAGTGCAGCGCTCCATCGAGATCTGTTGCTGCAACTCTCGCCGCGATGTGGCAATCGCCGCATCGGCTGCCGTGCTGCGCTTGTGTCGGACGGCGCCGACTCATTTCAATCACCATCCGCACAAATACAGACGGCCCCTTGCGGGGCCGTCAGCGGCGGGGCGGGACGTCTGGCTTAGCGACCGATGTTAAGCGGCGCCATCATTTGGGCGCGCGACTGGCTCGCGATGCGGCGCTCCAGGTCAGCGTGGTCAATGGCATCGGATAGGAAGCGCTCATCAGCTTCGGCGGCGGTGTCCGTCGTCAGCACGTTGCGCAGGGTGTGAATGAAGTTCTGGATCAAGCTCATGATCGGAGGGTTGGGCTCGTGGCCCGGTGTTTGGGGGTAAACCCTATTATCAGGGTAAATACCAATCAACCCAAGCTGCCGCGCTTTGCGGCTTGCGACTTCCCGCACGCAATCAGCGTTGCAGGTCACGGCGGAGGCCGGTCGTCGGCGGGCGGTTCAAACGCTCAGCTGTTTTCCAGCGCCAGCCCGGCCTGCGTCCAGGCGTCGACGCCGCCACGCAGCACCCGCGCCTGGTGGCCCCTCGCCTTCAGCCACTGCGCGGCGCGCGCGGCGGAGACGTCATTGGGGCAGGCRCAGTAGGTGACGAACTCGGCCTCGGCCGGCCACCCGGCCAGCGCGGCATCGTCCAGGGCGCCCAGGTCGAGATGGCGGGCGCCCGGGATGCGGCTGGCCGGAGGCCCGCCACGCACGTCGACGAAGACGATGTCGCAGCCCTGCTGCCGCAAGGCGATCACGTCGGCGGGGCCCAGGCGCTCCAGGCGGCCCAGTTCGCGACGGACCCGCGCGCGCCGCCACAGCCGCCAGGCCAGATAAGCGGCGACGGCCGCCACGCCCAGCGCGACGGCCGCACCGCCTAACCGGCTCAGTTCACGCAGCAGCGCGCCGATCTGCGCATGGAAGACCCGGCCCGCCGCCAGGCCTGCGGCGGCCCAGAGCGCCGAGCCGAGCAGGTTCCAGGTCAGGAAGCGCCCCGCCGTCATGCCCAGGGCGCCTGCCAGCGGCGGCGCCACCATGGACAGCCCCGGCACGAACTTGGCGATCAGCAGCGTCAGCGCGCCACGGCGGGCAAAGCTGATCTCGTTCTGGCGCACGCAGCTGTCCGGCGAGATGGAGATGCGGCACAGCGCCGCCAGCACGCGCCGCCCCAGGCGCCGGCCGGCCCAGAACCACATCACATTGGCCACCATCGCGGCGCCGGTCACGGCGGCAAAGGCGCGCAGCGCAAAGCCGTCCCGCGACGCCGACTCCGCGCCTAGCAGCAGCAGCAGCGGCGTGGACGGCAGCGGCGCGCCGAGCTGGTGCAGCAGCACGGCAGCGGCGACGGCGAACAGGCCGTGGCGGGTGAAGAGTTCGGTGAGTAGGTCCATGGCGATCAGGCACGCGAGGATAGTCGGCCAGCCTTGCCCTCGCTTCCGTCGGCCCATCGTGATGTAGTTGATTACATTACGCCTCCATGCCCGCCGATCTCTGGAGCCAGTTCGACGCCGCGCCGCTCACGCTGACGCTGCGCGTGGCCGCCGTCGCGACCTTGCTCGCGCTGCTGCTGGGCGTGGCCCTGGGCTGGGTGTTCGCCCGCACGCGGCTGCCGGGGCGCGGCCTGCTGGAGGCCGTCTGCATGCTGCCGCTGGTGCTGCCGCCCACGGTGCTGGGCTACGGCATCCTGGTGCTGATGGGCCGGCGCAGCGCCTTAGGAGCCTGGCTGCGCGAGCACTTCGATTACACGGTCATCTTCAACTGGCATGGCGCCGTCATCGCCTCCACGCTGGTGGCCCTGCCGCTGGTGCTGAAGGGCGCCAGCAGCGCGTTCAGCCAGGTGGACCGCAACCTGGAGGCCGCCGCGCGCACTCTGCGCCAGTCGCGCTGGAGCACCTTTGTGCGCGTGACGCTGCCGCTGGCCTGGCCCGGCATCCTGGCCGGCACGCTGCTGGCCTTTGCCCGCGCCATGGGCGAGTTCGGCGCCTCGCTGATGGTGGCCGGCTCGATTCCCGGGCAGACGCAGACCGCCTCCATGGCCATCTACGACGCGGTGCAAGCCGGCCGTGACGACCTGGCGCTGATGCTCGCCCTCATCGTCTCGGCCGTGTCGGTCGCCATCCTCGTGCTGTCCAACCGTTTTCTGCAACGCTCACCGCCATGAAACGCCTGCTGCTCGCGCTCTCCGTCGCCCTGCCCTTGCTGGCCTCTGCCCAGCAACTGACCGTTTCGGCCGCCGCCAGCCTGACGGACGCCTTCAAGGAAATCGGGCCGCGCTTCGAGGCCAGCAAGCCCGGGGCCACCGTGCGCTTCAACTTCGCCGCCTCGGGCGTGCTGCTGCAGCAGATCACCCAGGGCGCGCCGGTGGACGTGTTCGCCAGCGCCGACCAGGAAACGATGAATCGCGGCGCCGAACAGAAGCTCATCGCGGCCGACACGCGGCGCGACTTTGCGAGCAACACGCTGGTGCTGGTCACACCGCCCGGCAGCCCGGTCAAGAGCGTGCGCGACCTGGCGCTGGCGGACGTGAAGCGCATCGCCATCGGCAAGGTCGCCTCCGTGCCCGTGGGCCGCTACACCCAGCAGGCGCTGGAGAGCACGCAGCTGTGGGCGCCGCTGCAAGCCAAACTTGTCTTCGCCGACAACGTGCGCCAGGTGCTGGACTACGTGTCGCGCGGCGAGGTCGAGGCCGGCTTCGTCTACCGCACCGACGCCGAGCTGGCCAAGGGCAAGGTCGTCATCGCCATGACTGTGGGCGGGCACGCGCCGGTCACTTACCCGGCCGCCGTGGTGGCGGACAGCAGGCGGGCAGCCCTGGCGCGCGACTTCGTGAGCTTTCTCGGCAGCACCGAGGCGCAGACCATCCTCGCCAAGTACGGCTTCGCTAAACCTTGATCGACGTCTCACTACAACTCTCCGTTAGCGACGCCCGCAGTCGCTTCGACCTCGACATCGCCTTCGCCACCGACGCGCCCTTCGTCGCGCTCTACGGCCCGTCGGGCGCCGGCAAGTCGCTGACGCTGCAGGCCATGGCCGGGCTGCTGCCGGTGCGCGAGGGCCATGTGAGGCTGAACGGCCGGGCGCTGCTGGACACCGCCGCCGGCATCGACCTGCCACCCGAGGCGCGCGGTGTCGGCTATCTGTTTCAGCACTACGCCCTCTTCCCCCACCTCAGCGTGCGCGACAACATCGCCTTCGGGCTGACGAGCTGGCGCCGCCGACTCAAGGCCGACGACGCCGCGCGCGTGGATGAGGTGATCGAATCCTTCGGCCTGACCGCCATGGCGCGCAGCAAACCCGCCACGCTCTCGGGCGGCCAGCAGCAGCGCGTGGCTTTGGCGCGGGCCCTGGCCTGCAACCCGCAGGTGCTGCTGCTGGACGAGCCCTTCGCCGCGCTGCACAGCGCGCTGCGCCGCGAACTGCGCACCGAGCTGCAGCGCGTGCTGGCGCAATGGGGCATCCCGGCCGTCATGGTCAGCCACGATGCCGACGACGTGCTGGCGCTGGCCGACGAGGTCGTGTTGATCGACGGCGGCCAGGTCAGCCAGCAGCTGCGGGCCGACGCCCCCGAACTGCGCGCGCGGCTGACATGAGTAGTGCCGACCATCCGCTGCTGCAAGGCGAGCTGCGCCTGGCCGGCCGGCTGGACGGCCGCTTCTTCGACCTGCTGGCCGCGCTGGACCTGACCGGCTCGCTGCAAAAGGCCGCCAAGGCCGCCGGCTACAGCTACAAGGGCGCCTGGCTGGTGCTGGACGCGGCCACCGCGCTGACGCATGCGCCGCTGGTCGACAAGGCCACCGGCGGCAGCGGCGGCGGCGGCACGCGGCTGACGGCCGAGGGCGAGGCCTTGCTGGCTGCCTGGCGCGAGCTGGCGGCACGGCACGCCGCCTTCCTGCATGAACAGGCCGCCTGGCTGGCCACGCAACCGGCGCTCGATGCGCTGCTGAAAAGGATGAGCATGAAAACCACCGCCCGCAACCAGTTCCTCGGCCGCATCTCGACGATTAACCCCGGCCCGGCGACGACGACGGTGCGCGTCGCGCTGGACGGCGGCCAGGAGGTCACTGCCTCGCTGACGACCGAGGCCGCGCAGGAGCTCCAGGTGAAGACCGACCAGGAGGCGCTGGCCCTGGTGAAGTCCAGCGAGGTCGTGCTGGTGACGGACTTCGGCGGCTATCGGCTTTCGGCCCGCAACCAGCTGGCCGGCACGGTGTCGCGCGTGGAACGCGGCGCGGTGTCGTCGCTGATCGGGTTGACGTTGCCTGGGGGCACGGTCGTGACGGCCAGCGTGACGAACGATGCGGTCGACGGGCTGGGGCTTGCCGTGGGCCAGCAGGCCACTGCGACCTTCAAGGCCTACGCCGTCATGCTGGCCGTCAGAGATTGAGGTCGCTCAGGCTCGGATGGTCGTCCGGCCTTCGGCCCAGCGGCCAGAAAAACAGCCGCGCCGATTCGGCAATCGGCAGGTCGTTGATGCTCGCAAAGCGCCGCCGCATCAGGCCCTCGTCGGTGAACTCCCAGTTCTCATTGCCGTAGCTGCGGTACCAGTGGCCTGAGTCGTCGTGCCACTCGTAGGCGAAGCGCACGGCGATTCGATTGCCACCGAAAGCCCACAGCTCCTTGATGAGCCGGTAGTCCAGCTCACGCGCCCACTTGCGAGTGAGCAAGCCATGCACCTGCTCGCGGCCGACCGGGAACTCGGCGCGGTTGCGCCAGACCGTGTCGTCCGTGTAGACGCCAACGACGCGGTCCGGGTCGCGGCTGTTCCAGGCGTCTTCGGCCATGCGCACCTTCTGCACGGCGCTTTCGTGCGTGAACGGTGGAAGCGGCGGCTTCATGGTCAGTACGTCTTGTAGGGCAGGAACTTGCCGCTCATGACGATGCTGACGCGGTCGCCCATCGGGTTGGCCTCGCGCTGCAGGTCCATCTTGAAGTCGATGGCGCTCATGATGCCGTCGCCGAACTCTTCATGGATCAGCTCCTTGAAGGTCGTGCCGTAGACGCTGATCAGCTCGTAGAAGCGGTAGATCAGCGGGTCGGTCGGCACGCTGGTCGGCAGGCTGCCCTTGTAGGGCACGACCTTGAGCCACTGCGTCTCACACTCGGTCAGGTCGAAGAACTTGGCCAGCTTGGCGGCCTGCTCGTCGTTGAAGGTCATCTGGCCAAGACAGCCGGCGGTGACCCATTCCTTGCTGAGGCCGATGTCGGCGGCGATGTCGGCCCACTTGATGCCTTTGGCAACCTTGGTGGCAATGATCTTTTCGGTGACTTCGAGGCGGCTCATGCGGTGCTCCTGTGAATGGCGGGGTGGGTGTCGAGGGAAAGGATTTCGGCGGTCTGCGCGAGACCGGGCCGCACCTCCGGCGGGTGCTCGGGCGCGCGGCCGTGGGAGAGGGTTGCGCTGCGCTCGACGAGGAAGTCGACGAGGTGGTTGCGGATGCGGTAGTACTGCGGGTCGTGGTGCAGCGAAGCGCGTTGGCGGTCACGGCTCATGGTGTTGACGACGATCTCCGCCACGCGCGCCTGCGGGCCGTTGGCCATCAGCAGGATGCGGTCGGCCAGCAGGATGGCTTCGTCCACGTCGTGCGTGATCATGAAGACGGTCTGGCGCGTGGCGGCGCAGATCTTCAGCAGCTCGTCCTGGATGGTGCCGCGCGTCAACGCATCGAGCGCGCCGAAGGGCTCGTCCAGCAGCAGCATGCGCGGCTCGATGGCGAAGGCGCGGGCGATGCCCACGCGCTGCTTCATGCCGCCGGAGAGCTGGCTGGGCTTCTTGTCCAGCGCGGGCGTCAGGCCCACGAGGGCAACGTATTTCTCGACCTGCGCATCGACCTCGGCGCGGCCCCAGCTTGGCCACTTGCTGCGCACCGCGAAGGCGATGTTCTGCCGCACCGTCAGCCAGGGCATCAGCGCATGGCCCTGGAAGACGACACCGCGCTCCAGCCCCGGCGCATTCACCTCGCGCTGGGCCATGAAGACGTGACCGTCGCTGGCCTGCTCCAGCCCGGCCAGCACGTTGAGGATGGTCGTCTTGCCGCAGCCGCTGTGGCCGATGATGCAGACGAACTCGCCCTCGGTCAGCGTGAAGTTGACGTTATCGAAGACGGTCGCGTCGCCATAGCGCTTGCCCAGGCCCTGCACCTGGACGAGTTCAGTCGGCATAGGTCACCGCCTTTTGGGCGCGGGCAAACAGCAGGTCCAGCGCCATGCCCACGAGGCCGATGACGAGGATGGCGAAGATGACGTTGGGCAGGCTCAGGTTGTTCCACTCGTTCCAGACGAAGTAGCCAATGCCCGTGCCGCCCACCAGCATCTCGGCCGCGACGATGACCAGCCAGGCGATGCCCATGCTGATGCGCATGCCCGTCAGGATGGTGGGCGCCGCCGCCGGCAGGATGACCTCGAAGGCGCGGCGCAGCGGGCTCACTTCCAGCGTGCGCGCCACGTTCAGCCACTCGCGCCGCACGCCGGCCACACCGAAGGCCGTGTTGATCAACATGGGCCACAGGCTGCAGATGAAGATGACGAAGATGCCGCTCGCGGCCGAATCCTTGATCGTGTAGAGCGCCAGCGGCATCCAGGCCAGCGGCGAGATGGGCTTCAAGACCTGGATGAACGGGTCCAGCGCGCGGTGGATGAGCGGGCTCATGCCGATGACGAAGCCCAGCGGGATGGCCACCAGCGCCGCGAGCAGATATCCCAGGCCCACGCGGCCCAGCGAATAGGCCAGCTGCAGGCCGATGCCCTTGTCGTTGGGGCCACGGTCGTAGAAGGGTTCGGCCAGGTGATGCAGCACCGTGCGGCCCATCTGCGCCAGCGTCGGGAAGCCGCTCTTCGCGGCCACCGGCGTCGCGTCCACCGGCTTGCCCATCAGCTTGGCGTATTCGATCTGCTCGGGCGTCATGGCCGCCGTGGGTGCCGCGACCGGGCCGCTACCCAGCGTGGCGAGATGCCACAGGCCGAGCAGGCAGCCCAGCAGCAGCAGCGACAGCAGGCCGGCGCGGAAAGCGAGCGAGGGCTTCATGTGCGCTTGATGGCGAAGCTGTTGACGTAGGCATCCGCCTTGGCCGGGTCGAACTCCTTGCCCATGACTTTGAACTTCGGATAGCCGCCGGTCTTGTCCTCGGGCACGGCCTGGTCGAGCGCCTTCATCTGCTTGCGCGCATCGGTCAGCAGGAACACCTTCTCGGCGATCTGCTTGTAGTTCACGTCGCCCTTCAGATAGCCCCAGCGCTTCATCTGCGACAGGATCCACACCGCCATGCTCTGCCAGGGCATGGGGTCGAAGTCGGCGCGGTCGGGCACGACCTTGACGTTGCCCAGGCCGTCGGCGAACTTGCCCGTCAGCACCTGGGCAATGACGGTCTCGGGCTGGTTCAGATAGGCCTGCGGCGCGATGACCTTGGCGATCAGTTCGCGGTTCTTGGCTTCGCGCGCCATCGCCGCAGCGGTCAGCACCGCGCGGTAGAGGGCGATGAAGGTGTTGGGGTTCTTCTGGATGAACTCCGTGCTCGTGCCGAAGGCGCAGCAGGGGTGGCCGTTCCACAGCTCCTTGGTGAGCAGGTGGATGAAGCCCACTTCCTCGTAGACCGCGCGCTGGTTGAAGGGGTCGGGGCCGAGGAAGCCGTCGATGTTGCCGGCGCGCAGGTTGGCCACCATCTCGGGCGGCGGCACCACGCGGATCTGGATGTCGCGGTCCGGGTCCAGCCCTGCTTCCGCCACGTAGTAGCGCAGCAGGAAGTTGTGCATCGAATACTCGAAGGGCACGGCGAACTTGAAGCCCTTCCACGTCGCCGGGTCGCGCTTGTCCTTGTGCTTCACGCTCAGCGTGATGGCTTGGCCGTTGGTGTTCTGGATGGTGGCCACGTTCATGGCCGTGGCCGGTGCACCCAGGCCCAGGCTGATGGCCAGCGGCATCGGCGACAGGAAGTGCGTGGCGTCGTACTCCTTGTTGATCATCTTGTCGCGGATGAGCGCCCAGCCCGCCGTCTTGACGACCTCCACGTTCAGCCCCTGTTTGGCATAGAAGCCGAGCGGGTGGGCCATGATCAGCGGCGTGGCGCAGGTGATGGGGATGAAGCCGATCTTGAGGTCCTTCTTCTCCAGCGCGCCCTGGGTGCCCTGCGCCATCGCCTGCAGCGACGCGACCGGCAGCACGCTGGAGATGGCGGCCATCGCCGTGTTGCGGCCCACGGCCTTCAGGAAGCGGCGGCGCAGCGCGTCCTGCGGGAACAACGCCTTGACGAGCGCGGCCTCGACGAAGCTGGCCGACTCGGCCTCGAAGTCGGCGGTCTCGCTGCGGGTCCGCAGTTCGGCAGCGGCGTGGTCGGCCGCGCTGGCGTGCTGGCCGCAGGCGCAGTGCATCAGCAAAGGCCGGTCGGCGTCGTAGGGATCRTGGGTCATCGAGTGCTCCTCAGGATGGGAGCGACTCTAGGAACGCGCACGTCGTCGCGGAATCGTGGTGGGCGGCGAGTTTTTGTAGGGCTGGAACTACCAGGGAAAACCTGGGTCTGCAGCGGTTGGCGGCAGCGGGGCGAGAGCCAGCGCCGCTGGCATCATCAGCCGTCAACGGAAGGCGAAACGGGTGGCAGAGAACTTGTAAGTGCGCGCCGCCGGCACACGATTTAGGGCCAATGTCGCGCACTGGCAAGCTCGTCAAGCGTCATAGCCTCTTGCAGCCGGTGCCTAACCATTCATCGCAGCGGACGCCTTCGGCGCCCGCTGAATTCGTTGGCCGCAGAGGAGATACCAACCTTGGGGCTGAAATCCGACTTCGACGAAGTCCTATCTGTTTGGCGAACCGCCCCATGGAGAGTTCGCCTGTGGCTGGGCCTTTCCCTTTTCCTAGCCTCTGGTTCAATAGCCTCGCTATCGGAGACCGTCGCAAAATGGAAGGGATTTATCCTGTCTGGAGTCGAATTCTATAGAGCCATAGTTGTGAGCCCAATGATTGGATTTTTTCTAAAGTATATAAACTATCAGATACCGACACAGTTGGCAGATGCCTTTGTTCTGGCCTCTCTATTCTTGTCTGCAAACCTTAAGGTCGCGTTTCACAATGCTGGCAGTTCGAGAGGCAAAGCGGAAGCAATTGCGGGCACGATTGTGCTCGTTCTGATTTCTTTGGCGATTGCTCTTTGGTCTTCGGGCCCTAACACCGCCAGGCATCTGCTAACGCTCGTGATGTCTTTTATCGTGTTTTCGTCGCTAAGATTCAATAAAATTGGTGGAGCAACAAGAATACTTTGGTTCACCTATATTTTGAGTCCGCTACTACTAGTTGGGATTGCCGCGAGCATAAACGCGGGACTGAAATAAATCACCCACTGCGGCTAACCCCTCGCTCAAGGGGCCACCAGCGGCAGGCCACCAAGCCCGGGCCGGTGGTACGCTGTACATTTTTGCCGACCCAGGCCTAGCGTCCTGCCGCTGGCGGCCCCCTTAGCTCGAACGGCTAGGCCTCACGGGAAACCAATCTCCACACAAATCAACTATGGGTCTTAAAGCTGACGTAGATGAGGTAGTAAGCGCATGGGAGCGGGCCCCTTGGCGCGTGAGGCTCTATATCGGGATTTCGCTCTTGCTGGCGTCTACCTCGATTGCGTCCCTATCGGAATCCATTTTTAAGTGGAAGGGATTCATACTCGATGGAGTGAACCTCTACCGATCGTTCATCTCGATCCCATCCCAAGATTTGATTGCATTTCTCCTGGAACGGTCCCTCCCCCAACGCGTGGTCGATTTGCTGCTCCTTGCAGTGCTCTTGGCGGCGGCAAGCATTCGTGTCGCGTTGTTTCATCCGAAGGGCTCTAACGGTCGGAAGGCGGAAATCGCTGCGGTGGTATCGCTCGGCGGTGCCATGATCACGCTCATTGCGAGCAACGGGAATGGATTTGGCGTTTGGATGGCGGGAATTTTGCTCGCCGCATCATTTCTGATGAACGCCAGTTTTCATATTCGCCTTGGCGGCGCGCCGGCGCTTCTCTGGTTTGTGTATTTACTTGTGCCATTCGCGCTGGTCGGGGTTCTTGGGGCATTTCACGCTGGGCTTGCCCGCTAGTCGCAAGTGAGGCCAAACCGATCTCGATCGGACGTCCCTCGGCGAGCCTCGGTCCGCCGCACAGCTTCAACGTCAAGCATCCACGCCTCTGGACCGCGCGCTGTCCATGGGCGCAACGACCGGGCAGCTTCATTGCCTCGCAACTTGTCGACCCAGCGCTACCTCGTTCGTCGTGAAAGGGCCCGGCCGATGCGGCCGGTCAAACCCAGGAGCGCTGAATGACCCAGTACCTGATCTCCTTCAACGACGGCGCCATGAGCCACATCCCGGAAGCCGACTTCCCGGCCGTGGGCAAAGCCGCCGCCACTGCCGTGCTCGAAGCCATCGACGCCGGCGTCTTCATCTTCGGCGGCGGGCTGCTGGAGCCGCCCACCACGACCATCGTGGCGACCGACGGCCGCATCACCCAAGGCCCCAACCCGGCCTACCGGGACTTCATCGGCGGATTCACCATCGTTGACGTGCCCGACCGGGACGCCGCCCACCACTGGGCGGCGAAAATCGCCGCCGCCTGCCGCTGCGCGCAGGACGTGCGCGAGTTCATGCCGCTGCCGCCGGAGGTGGCGGCGCGCGTGAGCAAGGCTTGAACGCGCGCGCCCTCAGGGCGCCGCAATGCCGTCGATGCGGTCCAGGCGGACGACGATGCGGCCGTATTGCTGGTTGCGCAGTTCCACCCAGCGCCCCGGCTCGATGCGCGTCACGGCGCCCGAAATCGCCTGCCCGTTGACATAGAGCGTGATGCCGCGCTTGTCCTGCAGCGCCGCGTTGAGCGCCTGCTCGATGCCTTGCACGGCATCCGTCGCATGGGCCAGGCCCGAAGTGAAGGCGCAAGCGACGACGAGTGCGGCCAGCACGCGGCGGACGGAGGATGCGCTGAACGGAGGTGAAGGCATGACGACGATCTCCTGAATGAACGGCATCGCACTGTGCCCGCGACCCGTCACGCGGTGATTTCAGGCGGGAGAGCAATTTGTTTCGTTTGTTCATGCCGCCGCCGCAGGCGGGCCGAGCGACGCCGCGGCTATGCGCCACGCACTTGGGGCCGATCGGTCGACCCATATCCGCCGCTAACACAACCGTGAGGCGGCAAACGCGCTCCAGCGCTGCCAGCCCGGCAACTGCAGAACTATTCGACGCTGGCGCCACGACCGACAACGCTCTAGGTTGTCGGTTCCGGCTTGCCGGGCTACGCTGCGTTGGGCAGTACGCACTCGGACACAGGCACGGGGGAGTTCCACGCATGGACAAGACGACCGGTGGCACGCGCAGGCAGACGATTCTGGTGGTGGACGACACGCCGGACAACCTGGCCCTGATGTCGGGCCTGCTCAAGGACACCTACAGGGTGCGCCTGGCCAACAGCGGTGAGAAGGCACTGCAGTTCGCGCGCGACGCCGAGCCGCCGGACCTGATCCTGCTCGACATCATGATGCCGGTGATGGACGGCTATGCGGTCTGCCAGGAGCTGAAGGCCGACGCGGCATTGCGCGACATCCCGGTGATCTTCCTGACCGCGTTGAGCGAAACGGTGGACGAGGAGTTCGGCCTGCGGCTGGGCGCGGTGGACTTCATCACCAAGCCCGTCAACCCGCCCATTGTGCAGGCGCGCGTCGAGACTCATCTCAATCTCAAGCGCGCGGCTGATTTCCTCAAGGACAAGAATAGTTTCCTGGAGGAAGAGGTCGCCCGGCGCACGCGCGAGCTGACGGCCATCCAGGACGTGACCATCCTGGCCATGGCCTCGATGGCCGAGACGCGCGACAACGAGACCGGCAACCACATCCGCCGCACCCAGCACTATGTGAAGCTGCTGGCCGAGCAGCTGCGCAGCCATCCGCGTTTCGCCGCGGTGCTGACGGACAGCTTCATCGMCACGCTGTTCAAGTCGGCGCCGCTGCACGACATCGGCAAGGTCGGCATCCCCGACCGCATCCTGCTCAAGCCGGGCCGCTTCGAGCCGCATGAGTTCGAGATCATGAAGACCCACTGCAAGCTGGGCCGCGATGCCATCCAGCAGGCCGAGGACAGGCTGGGCCTGAAGGTGGACTTCCTGACGGTGGCCAAGGAGATCGCCTACAGCCACCAGGAGAAATGGGATGGCTCGGGCTACCCCGAAGGCTTGTCCGGCGAGGACATCCCGGTGTCCGCGCGGCTGATGGCCGTGGCCGACGTGTACGACGCGCTGATCAGCCGGCGCGTCTACAAGGAGGGCATGCCGCACGAGAAGGCCGTGCAGATCATCATCGACGGCCGCGGCCAGCATTTCGACCCGGACATGGTGGATGCCTTCCTGGCCGTGCTCGACAAGTTCCAGGCCGTGGCGCGGCGCTATTTCGATAGCGACGACGATCTGCATGCCAAGGCGCAGGTGCTCAGCCCCTTCCAGAGCCCCTAGCCCATGACGGCGCGGCCCGGCTTCAGCACGGATCGGTCACGGCATCTGGGCGTGCTGGCCGCCCTGCTGCTGCTGGCGCTGCTGGCGGGTTGGGCTGCCGCGTTTGTCGACGCGCGCGCCGGCGCGGACAGGCAGCTGACGCTGCTGCAGATCGAGGCCCGCCGCAAGAGCATCGAGGTCATGTCCGGCACGCTCAACGGCAACCTGATGGGGGCCATCACGCTGCTGGGGCTGACGGACCCGGGCATGAAGCGCGAAGCACGCAGCGTCGTCGTCGAGACGGACCCGTTCCTGCGCGCCGAGCTGGGCGAAGTGGGCCGCGCCTTCGGGGCCAACGGCGTCTTCGTGGTGGCGCAGGACGGCGTGATCCGCTCCTCCTGGGACTGGGGCAACAAGCCCTCGACCGGGCTGGACGTCAAGTTCCGGCCCTATTTCAAGACGGCGATGGCGGGCAGGACCAGCGTGTATGCCGCGGTCAGCGTGAGCCAGGGGGAGCGCTCGCTGTATTTCTCGGCACCCGTGACGGGCATGGACGCACCGACGCCGCTGGGCGTCGTCGTGGCCCGCACCGATCTCGCCCGTGTCGACGCGCTGCTGCAAGGCGAGTTCCAAGAGGCGCTGCTGCTGTCGCCCCAGCAGGTGGTGTTCGCCAGCAAGCGGTCGCAGTGGGTCGGCAGCCTGGCCGCAGAGGCGAGCCCGGAGCGCCTGACGGCCATTCGCGAACTCAAGCAGTTCGGCACGCTGTTCGACCGCCGCGATCCCAAGGTCTTGCCGCTTGCGACCAGCAATGGCTTCCAGACCTGGGAGCACCGGCGCCATGCGGTGGCCTCGGCCGAGGTCGACTGGAACGACCCCGCCGGCGCCTGGACCCTGGTGCTGATGGAGGACCTGGAAGCCGGCGCGCCGGCCTCGCGGGCCCTGGCCGTCGGCGCGCTCGTTGCTGCGCTGGTGCTGCTGCTGGGCTGGATGGGCTACCGCCTGTGGCGGGGCCGGCAAAAGCAGCTGCGGGCCAACGCCCAGCTGCGCGAGTTCGCGGCCCAGCAGGAGGCCACGGCGGCCTTCCGGGCCGAACTGTCCCGGCTGGCCGCACGCCTGCAGCGTTGCGAGCAGTTGCCCGAGCTGGCCTCGGTCTTCCTGCTGTCTGCGCGCGAGATGCTGGGGGCCATGCAGGGCGCCCTGTATGCCGCCAGCCTGGGCGAGTCGCCCCGCCTGCTGCTGCTGGGCTCCGCAGCCGCCGGCGAGGCGCCACCGCGGGCGCTGGAACTGGGCCAGGGGCTGCTGGGCCAATGCGCCCTGGACCGGCAGCGGCGCGTGCTGGACACGCCGCCACCGGGACCGTGGCGGCTGCGCTCGGGGCTGGGCAACACCCTGCCCGGCGCGCTGGTGCTGGCACCGCTGGTGCTGAACGACGAACTGGTGGGCGTGGTCGAGCTGGCGCTGCTGCAACCGCCCGACGAAGCGCTGCTGGCCCGGCTGGACGATGTGCTGGCCCTGCTGATCAACAGCCTGGAAATCCTGCGGCGCAGCAAGAATGCGTCGCCGACCCAGCCCGAAGATCGCGAGGGTCGCGAGACAACCGTGGAGGTGGGTGAGTGACGATTGGCTTGCAACTGTTGGAAGGCCGCACGCTGCGAGCCAAGCTGCTGCTCGGGTTCGCCGTGCTCATCGGCCTGGCACTGGCCCTGGGGTTGAGCGACCTGCTGACGCAGCGGGCGCTGCTGCGCCAGATCGACCAGCTCTACGAGCAGGACCTGCTGGGCGTGTCCAGCGCCAAAGATGCGCAGGCCGACTACATCACCATGGGCCGCGAGCTGCGCCAGGCGCTGATTGCCGAGACGCCCGAGGACCGCGACGCTGCGGTGCGCAATGTCGTCGAGCAGGACATCAAGCTGCGCCGCGAGGTGGCGGAGCTGCGCCCGCGCGTGTTCCGCACCGACAACCAGGCGCGCCTGAGCCGCTTCGAAGAGACCTACGCCATCTACAAGGGCAATGTGGACCAGGCCCTGGGCCTGCTCGGCCGCGGTGACGTGGCCAAGGCCAGGACCCTGGTCGCATCGCATGAGTTCCAGTCAGCGGGCGAAGCCGTGCGCACCCGCATGGACAGCGTCGTGCAGGCCCAGGAGCGCGGCGCCTACCTGAGCACCGAGGAGGCACGGCAGCTGGCCGCCAAGGCGCGCCAATACACGCTGGTGCTGCTGATCGGTGGCCTGGCGCTGGGCGGGGTGGTCTCCTGGCTGGTGGCGGCGTCCATCCGGCGCCCCAATCAGCGGGTGCGCCACGCAGTCGAGCAGTTGGCCCAGGGCAACCTGGCCATCGCTGTGCCGCATCAGGATTTCAGCAACGAGCTGGGCGAGCTGGCGCGCTCGGTGCAGGTGCTGCAGCAGGTGGCGCAGCAGATGGAAGGCCAGAACTGGCTGAAGAGTCATCTGGCCCAGATCTCCAATGCGCTGCAGACCGTGAGCGATTCCGCCGAGCTGTCACGCGTCTTCTTCAGCCGCATGGCGGACATTGCCGGCATCGGCCATGGCGCGATGTACGGGTGGGACGAGGAGAGCCGCCAGCTGCAGCTGCTGGGCAGCTACGCGCATCAAGAGCGCAAGTCGCTGGAGCAGCGTTTCGAGCTGGGCCAGGGCCTGGTGGGCCAATGCGCGCTGGAGCGCAGCCCCATCGTGCTGAAGCAGCCGCCGGCCGACTACATCAGCATCGCCTCCAGCCTGGGCGAGGCTGTTCCCACTGCCATCGCCCTCTTCCCGCTGCTGCGCGGCGACCGCCTGCTGGGCGTGCTGGAGCTGGCCACCTTCGAGCCCTTTGGTGCCCAGGAGCAGGCCCTGCTGGACGGGCTGACGCCGGTGCTGGCCATGAACCTCGAGATCCTCGAGCGCGCGGCCCGCTCCAACAAGCTGCTGGAGGAGACCCAGCGCCAGGCGCAGGCGCTGGAGCAGCAGGCCGGCGAACTGGCGGCGCAGAAGGCCGCCATCCAGGCCACCGAGCGCTGGTACCGCGCCATCATCGAGGCCGCACCGGACGGCCTGCTGGTGGCCAACCGGCAGGGCATCATCACAATGGCCAACCCGCGCCTGGCCGAGATCTTCGGCTACGAGGAGCGGGAGCTGATCGGCCAGGCCATCGAGTTGCTGGTGCCCATGGACCGCCGCCCGGGCCACCCGACGCTGCGCGACGGCTTCTTCACTGAGGGCGGGCGGCGCGAGATGGGCGGCACCCAAAGCTCGCTCAGGGGCCTGCGCAAGGATGGCTCGGAATTCCCGCTCGAGGTGGGCCTGTCGCTGCTGCCGGCCGTCGAGGGACGCGAGCCCAGCGTGTGCGCCTCGGTGCGCGACGTCACCGAGCGCAAGAAGGACCAGGAGGCCATGCGCGTGGCCAGTGCCGAGCAGGCCAGCATGTTCGAGGCCGCCACGCTGGGCATTGCCTTCATCAAGAACAAGGTCATCGTGCGTTGCAACAGCCAGCTCGACGAGCTGTTCGGCACCGGGCCAGGCGCGCAGATCGGGCAGTCTGCCCGGGCCTGGTACGACTCCGATGAGGTGTTCGGCGAGGCCCTCAAGGAGATCTACGAGCACCTGTCCAACGGCGGCAAGCATCAGCGCGAGGAAGAACTGGTGCGTGCCGACGGCACACGCTTCTGGTGCGAGCTCAGCGGCTCTGCCATCGACCCCCAGGACCTGAGCAAGGGCACGGTGTGGATGCTGCATGACATCACCTCGCGCAAGGTGGCGCAACGCGCGCTGGCCGAGGAACGCGGGCGCTTGCAGCAGATCCTGGAGAACAGCCCGGTCGGCGTTTCCATCAATTCGGAAGATGGCCTGCCCATCTTCGCGAATCAGCAGATGTCACGGCTGATGGGCCTGTCCAATGAGGAGCTGCTGGCACGCAACACCCAGTCGCTCTGGAAAAATCCGCAGAACCGCGAGCAGTTTGTCGAGGCCCTGCGGCGCGACGGCATCGTCAAGGACCATGAGGCGGAATTGGCGCGTGATGACGGCAGCGTCCGCTCCGTGCTGATCAGCACCACCCGGATGGCGCAGGGGGAGTCCAACCTGTTGGTCAGCTGGATCTATGACGTGACGCAACGCCAGCGGGACCAGCAGGCCATGCGCGTCGCCCACGCCGAGCAGACCGCCATGTTCGAGGCCACCACGCTGGGCATCGCCTTCATCAAGGACCGCGTCATCGTGCGCAGCAACAGCAAGCTCGATGCGCTGTTCGGCACCCGCGAAGGCGCTCAGATCGGCCATTCCACGCGTGCCTGGTACGCCAGCGACGAGGAGTACGAGTCGGGTGGCGGCGCGGTTTACGAGCAACTCGCGCGCGGTGAGATGCACCACCGCGAACAGGAGCTGGTGCGGGCCGACGGCTCACGTTTCTGGTGCCAGTTCAGCGGGGCGGCCATCGACCCCGGAGACCTCGACAAGGGCACCGTGTGGATGCTTCAGGACGTCACCGAGCGCAAGCGCATGGAGGCGCAGATCCAGCACACCAACTTCCTCGCCGACGTGGCGCTGGAGCTGACGGGCAGCGGCTACTGGTATGTGGACTACAGCGACCCTGACCACTACTTCCAGTCCGAGCGCGCGGCGCGCATCCTGGGCGAGCCCATCCACCCCGATGGGCGCTACCGCCTCGACAGCGAATGGTTCTCGCGGCTTCAGGAAGCCAACCCGGAAACGGCCGCCGCCACGGCGGAGCGCTACCAGGGCGCCATCGATGGCAAGTACGAGAAGTACGACTCCATCTACGCCTACAAGCGCCCCGCGGATGGTGAAGTCGTGTGGGTGCATGCTGCGGGCAAGCTGTTGCGCGAGCCCGCCACCAACAAGCTGCAGTTCATGTACGGCGCCTACCAGGACATCACGCAGCAGAAGCGGACAGAGGACGAGATCCGCCGGGCGCGCGAGACGGCCCTGGAGGCCACCCGGGCCAAGAGCGATTTCCTGGCCAACATGAGCCACGAGATCCGCACGCCGATGAACGCCATCATCGGCATGTCCCACCTCGTGATGCAGACCGCGCTGGACAAGAAGCAGCGCAACTACGTCGAGAAGGTGCACCGCTCGGCCGAGAACCTGCTGGGCATCATCAACGACATCCTCGACTTCTCCAAGATCGAGGCCGGCAAGATGGTCATGGAGACGGTGGACTTCCGCCTCGAGGACGTGATGGACAACCTCGCCAACCTCGTCGGCCTGAAGGCCGACGACAAGGGGCTGGAGCTGCTCTTCAATGTCGACGCCGAGGTACCCACCGCGCTGCGCGGCGACCCGCTGCGGCTGGGCCAGATCCTCGTCAACCTSGGCWACAACGCCGTCAAGTTCACCGAGMGCGGCGAGGTGGTGGTGGCTGTGGAGCCGGTCTCGCAGGGCGCCGACGACGTGGGCCTGCATTTCTGGGTGCGCGACACCGGCATCGGCATGACACCCGAGCAATGCGGCCGCCTGTTCGAGAGCTTCAGCCAGGCCGATGCCTCCACCACGCGCCGCTACGGCGGCACCGGCCTGGGCCTGGCCATCTCCAAGAACCTGGTGGAGATGATGCAGGGGCGCATCTGGGTGGAAAGCGTGCCCGGCCAGGGCTCGACCTTCCATTTCGAGGTGCGCTTCGGCGTGCAGCGGGACCCGCAGCCGCGGCGCATGTACCGGGCCGACGAGCTGCTGGGCACGCGTGTGCTGGTGGTGGACGACAACGCCTCTGCGCGCGAGATCCTGTCCAGCATGGCCAAGACCTTCGGCCTGGAGGTGGACGCGGCCCGCAACGGCGCCGAGGCGCTGCGCATGGCCGCCCAGGCCGACCAGAAGCAGCTCGGCTACGACGTGGTGCTGATGGACTGGAAGATGCCGGAGATGGACGGCGTCGAAGCCATGCGCCGCTTGAAGGCCGAGCAGCTGAGCCGCACGCCCACGGTCATCATGGTCACCGCCTACGGCCGCGAGGAGGCCCTCAGCGCCGCCCAGTACCAAGGCGTGGCGCCGGCCACCGTGCTGACCAAGCCAGTGACCTCGTCCACGCTGCTGGAGGCCGTGGCCGAGGCCCTGGGCAAGGGGCAGATGGTGGAGACGCGCGCCGTAGAGAAGGCCGACACCCATGCCCAGGCGCTGGCTCATCTGTCGGGTGCGCGGCTGCTGCTGGTCGAGGACAACGACCTCAACCAGGAGCTGGCCATGGACCTGCTGGCCGACGCCGGCATCGTTGTCGTCTGCGCCGAGAACGGCCAGCTGGCGCTGGACACGCTCGCCGCCGATGCCGACTTCGACGGCGTCCTGATGGACTGCCAGATGCCGGTGATGGACGGCTACACCGCCACGCAGATGATCCGCCGCAATCCCGCCTGGGACGCCATCCCCGTCATCGCCATGACCGCCAACGCGATGGCTGGCGACCGCGAGAAGGCGCTGGAGGCCGGCATGTGCGACCACGTGCCCAAGCCGCTGAACGTGGGCACGATGTTCAAGACCATTGCCCGCTGGGTCGACCCGGCGGCCCGCCGGCCCAAGGGCGCCGTTGCTGCCCGCGCTGACAAGCCCGCAGCCGAAGCCGGCTTCCCCGAGCTGCCCGGCATCGACATCGCCCGCGGCCTGGCCACGACGGCCAACAAACCGGCGCTGTACCGCCGCCTGCTGCTCAAGTTCAACGCCGGCCAGGCGCGGTTCGACGAGCAGTTCGCCGCGGCCCGCAGCGGCGCCGATCCCAGCGCCGCCCAGCGCCTGGCCCAYACGCTGAAGGGCACGGCCGRCAACATCGGCGCCGTCGAGCTGCAGGCCGCCGCCGGACGGCTGGAAGCGGCCTGCCAGCCGGGCCACGAGCCTGCGGAGGCTGACGAGCCCCTGGCCCAGGTGCTGCAGGCGCTGGCCCCCGTGCTGGCCGGGCTGGCCGCGCTGGAAGGCGACGCGCCTGCGGCCGACGCGGCGCCGACCAATGCCGCGCCCGACCCGGCGCTGCAGGCCGGGCTGGCGCGCCTGTCGCAGCTGGTGGCCCAGGGTGACGCCGATGCCGGCGACCTCGCCGACGAACTGCTAGCGCTGGCCGCGGGCAGGCCCGAGGCGCAGGCGCTGCGGCGCGTGTCCAAGGCCCTGGCTGATTTCGACTTCGACGCCGCCCTCGCCGCCCTCAAGCAACTGGAGCCAAGCCCATGAACCCATTCGCCAGCAAGGCCGCGGTGACGCTGGGCCCGCACACGCGCGTGCTGGTGGTGGACGACTTCGAGGCCATGTGCAAGGTGACCGTGAGCCAGCTGCGCCAGGTCGGTGTGGAGCGCATCATGACCGCCAAGGATGGCGCCGAGGCCCTGCGCTACCTGAAGGCCAACCCCTTCGACATCGTGCTGTCGGACTGGAACATGCCGGTGATGTCTGGGATCGAGCTGCTCAAGGCCATGCGCGCCGACCCCAAGCTGTCGGCCCTGCCCTTCGTGCTGATCACCGCCGAGGCCGAGCGGGAGAAAGTGCAGGAGGCCATCGCCAGCGGCGTGACCTCGATGCTGCTCAAGCCCTACACGCCGCAGCAGCTGCTGAACCGGGTCGAGAAGGCCATGCACTGGACGCCGCGCAAGCCGGTGCCGGTGGAGATGGTGGCCGCGGCCGCAGCGGCCCCGCGGCCGGCGGCCACCGGCGCGGATGGCACGCCCGAACGGCCCACCGTGTTGATCGTCGACGACACGCCCGACAACCTGCTGCTGCTGTCCGAACTGTTCCGCGGCGAGTACCGCGTGCGCCTGGCCCAGACCGGCGCCAAGGCGCTGGAGTTCGTCACCTCGGACAGGCCGCCCGACCTGGTGCTGCTGGACATCATGATGCCGGGCATCGACGGCTTCGAGGTGGCGCGCCGCATGCGCGAACACCCCAGCTCGCAGGCCATTCCCATCATCTTCATCACCACGCTGGACACCGCCGACGCGCGGCTGCAGGGGCTGGACCTGGGCGCGGTGGACTTCATCTCCAAGCCGGTCGACCCGGCCACGCTCAAGCCCCGGGTGCGCAACTTCATGCGCTATGTGCAACTGCGCAAGGACCTGCAGGCCCAGGTCGACGGCATGGTGGAAGCCGCCCAGCTGCGCGAGGACGTGGAGCGCATCACCCGGCACGACATCAAGGGCCCGCTGGCGGGCGCCCTGGGCGTGTTGCAGGCGCTGCTGGAGGACGACGACCTCGGCCGCAAGCAGACCGAACAGCTGCGCCTGGTGGAGGAGATCACGCTGCGTGTGCTGGGCATGATCAACCTGTCGGCGGAGCTCTACAAGATCGAGACCGGCCGCTTCGTGCTCAAGCCTGGGCCGGTCAAGATCGGCGAGCTGCTGCGCCGCATCGTCGAGACCGACCGTGTCACCTACGCCGAGAAATCCCTGGCCATCTCGGTGGACACCGACGCGCCGGTCGGCGCCGAGCCGCCGCTGGCGCTGGGCGACATCACGCTGTGCTTCTCGGCCTTCCAGAACCTGCTCAAGAACGCCTGCGAGGCCGCGCCCGCCCACAGCAAGGTGTCGGTGCGGCTGCTGGACCAATCGCCGCTGCGCATCGAGATCGAGAACAAGGGCGTGGTGCCGGAAGACATCCGCGAGCGCTTCTTCGACAAGTTCGTCACCGCGGGCAAGGCCGGCGGCAGCGGCCTGGGCACCTACTCGGCGCGCCTGCTGGTGCATGCCCAGCAGGGCGACATCGCGATGGAGACGTCCGACGACACCGGCCTCACCCGCATCACGGTGACCCTGCCCCGCGCTGTCGGCTGCTAGGGCGATCTCTTGGCTTGCGCCATGCACGGCGCAAACCCCGATCCCATTCAAAGCCCCAGGAAAACCCTGGTCTCGCGACTGCGCGACGCCGCAGTTGTCGATCCGGCACGCACTCGTTCGTCTTCAGGGTGAGACGGCAGAACCATTCCGCCGCACCACGCCCCAGGAGAACCGAGCATGAAGTTCCTTTCGATGATCCGCATCGACGAAGCCACCGCCCAGGCGCCCAGCGAGCAGCTGATGGCCGACATGGGCCAGCTCATCGAAGAGCTCACCCGCACCGGGCAACTGGTGAGCACGGCCGGGCTGCGACCGACCGCGGAAGGCGTGCGCGTGCGGCTCAGCCGCGGCGGCGAGATGTCCGTCATGGATGGCCCGTTCACGGAGGTCAAGGAGGTGATCGCCGGCTACGCCATCTTCGAGGCGCCCTCCCAGGCGGAAGCGCTCGAGTTGACGCGGCGATTCCTGGGGCTGCACGGCCCTGGATGGGACATCGAATGCGAGGTGCGGCAACTTGACGGGCCGGACTGCGGCAGCAAGCCTCGGTAAACGCCACCGCGTAAAGGACACGCCATGCCTTCCTTGACGAACGCTCTGCGCGAGCACTACCGCTGGGTCATCGTCGCCGCCGGCGGCCTGCTCGGCTGCGTGGCCATCGGCGCCCTCTTCTCGCTGCCCGTGCTGCTGCGGCCCATCGCGCTGGACACGGGCTGGTCCACCACCGGCATCTCCGCCGCGATGACCATCGCCTTCGCGGCGATGGCCGTCGGCAGCATGGCCTGGGGCGCGCTGTCGGACCGCGTCGGGCCGCGCATCGTCCTCATCGCAGGCTCGCTGCTGCTCACCGCGGGCCTGGCGCTGGCCAGCCTGGCGACGTCGCTGCTGGCCTTCCAGCTGCTGTTCGGCGCGGTCGTCGGCCTGGCCGCTGCGGCGATCTTTGCGCCGCTGATGGCCTGCGTGACCGGCTGGTTCGACACGCGGCGCAGCCTGGCCGTGTCGCTGGTGTCGGCGGGCATGGGCATGGCGCCGCTGACGATGTCGCCGCTGGCCGCCTGGCTGGTGCAGGCGCACGACTGGCGCAGCACGCTGCAGATCATCGCGGCGGTGGTGGCGGGCGTCATGCTGCCGGCGGCGCTGCTGGTGCGCCGCCCGCCGGCTCTGGCCCAGGCTGCTGCCGACACAGGCGCCGCGCAGGAGCCCGGCCCCTCCGTCGGCCAAGCCATCCGCTCGGCACCCTTCCTGATCCTGGTGCTGACGAGTTTCCTGACCTGCGCCACGCACTCGGGGCCGATCTTCCACACGGTGAGCTACGCCGTCACCTGCGGCATCCCGCTGATGGCGGCCGTGTCCATCTACAGCCTGGAGGGGCTGGCCGGCATGGGCGGGCGCCTGGTGTTCGGGCTGCTGGGCGACCGCTTCGGCGCCGCGCGCACGCTGGTGCTGGCGCTGCTGGCCCAGGCCATCGTCGTGCTGGGCTACGTGCAGGCGCGCGAGYTGGGGAGCTTCTACACGGTSGCSGCGCTGTTCGGCTTCACCTACGCGGGCGTGATGCCGCTGTTCGCGGTGATCGCACGCGACAACTTCCCGCTGCGCATGATGGGCACCGTGATCGGCGGCACGACGATGGCCAGCAGTGTCGGCATGGCGCTGGGGCCGGTGCTGGGCGGACTGATCTTTGATGCCACGTCCAGCTACACGTGGTTGTTCATAGGCGCGTTCGCGATGGGCATAGGTTCGTTCCTGTCTGCCCTGGCGTTCATGCGGCTGCCACGGCGGCTGTTGCCGGCAATGGCTTGAACGCAGCCTTGGCGGGCTGATCCGCAGAGTTGCCAGCGAGTTTCGGACGGCTCCGCAGGCAGGTATCAAATACGATGCCATCAAACAATAAAGCATTGCATACGATACTATCTAGGTCGTGAATGACTACGAATCCACCGTCAAGGCCATTGGCGCCAAGCTCAAGGAAATGCGCCAGGCACGCGGGCTGCGCCTGGTCGACGTCGCCGAGCGTGCCGGCATTCCCAGGCTGAAGGTGATCCACGTCGAAGCTGGCCGCACCGGCGTGGCGGTCTCGTCCTATGCCCGCGTGGCGGCGGCCCTCGGCGCGCAGTTCCAGCTGGTGCCGGCACAGCGGCCGACGCTGGAAGAGATCGGCGCCTTGATGGGCGATGAGCATGTCTGAGCGGGCGCCAGCGGTGCTGGTGCACACGCCACAAGGACTGGCCGGGCGCCTGCAGCGCGAAGGCGACTACGTCTTCGCCTTCGACCCGCAGGCCGGCGACCTGGCCGCGCCAGCGCTCGGGATGCCTCGCCGCGTCAAGCCCTATCTGCACAGTTCACTGCACCCGGTCTTCCAGATGAATCTGCCGGAAGGCTATGTGCTGGAGCAACTGCGCCAGCGTCTGGCCAAGACCACCGGCATGGACCCGCTGCTGCTGCTGACCGTCATCGGCTCTCAGGCGCCGATCGGGCGCCTGCGGTTCTCGGCTGAGGGCGCGGCGCCCGTGCCGGAGGCGCCGGGCGAGAACCTGGCGGACCTGCTGGCCAGCAAGGGCTCGAAGGATTTGTTCGCGCGGCTGGTGGACACCTACGTCATGCGCAGCGGCCTGAGCGGCGTGCAGCCCAAGGTCTTGGTGCCGGAGGCGCGGGCCGGCCTCCCCCCGGCCGAGTACAAGGCGTCGCTGGCCACCGCCGAGCTGATCGTGAAGTCGGGGCTGGGAGAGTTCCCCGGCATGGCCGTCAACGAGTTCTTCTGCATGAGCGTGGCCAAGCGCGCGGGCCTGCCGGTGCCGGAGTTCTACCTGTCGGAGGATGGCGAACTGTTCGTGATGCGCCGGTTCGATCGCCCTGCCGACGGCCGCATCCTCGGTTTCGAGGACATGCTGGTGCTAGCCGGGCGCGATGCCGACCAGAAGTACGTCGGCAGCTACTCCCAGGCGCTGAAGCTGCTGAGTCTCTACTGCAGCCCCGAGCACTGGGCCGCCGCGCGCGCGCAGCTGTTCGACATGGTGGCGCTGTCGTGCATCCTCGGCAATGGCGACGCCCACATGAAGAACTTCGGCGTGCTGTACGAGCAGGTGACGGGCGAGGTGCGCATGGCGCCGGCCTACGACATCGTCTGCACCAGGCTCTACATCCCCGAGGACACGCTGGCGCTGGAGCTGGTGGGCAACAAAAGCTTCTTTGCGGCGCGACAAGGGCTGCTGGACTTCGGCCATCGATGCGACATCCCGAAGGCGAAGGTGATTGCTCGCCTGGTCGCGCTTGCCGAGATCACGCTGCAGGCCCTGGATGAGCTGGCCCTGCTCGTCGAGCGGCTACCTGGGCTGGACGAAATCATTCGGCAAGAGGCGAAGCGGTATGTCGAAACGTTCCGCAGGTAGGCAGCGCTTCGCGACTCAGAGGTCAGTTCTCGTCCAACTCTCGAAGGGTCACTCCATCCTTCCTTCGCCAGGCGGTGAGGCCGTTAGCGTTTCCACCCTTAACGGTCGCCGCGGCGGCCGAGGGACTTGAGAACTCAGCGTCCTTTACGAACTTCAAGAGACTGCCCTCAGCCACAAGCGCGCCCTCATCAAGCAGTTGTTGTCGAAGGCCCCTAACCCATGACTGCGCTGAAGGCCTCTCATCTGCTACAGCCGTCGAGCCTCTGTAAACCACAAAGCCGTTCGGACTCCGCTGCCCCTGAGCTTCCGCATTCTTGATAGTGCAGAAAAGCAGACTGGGTGCCGAGACTGCTCGGGCGGGCTGCACGAGCGGTGTCAATATGTCTGACCCGAGAACCGGCAGCAACTGCTGAATCCTTCCCAAGAACACCTCCATGTCCTCGCGATCAGACTCCGGTAGCTTGGCACCTCCGGCTTGGTTTTGATCAAGAGCGTAGCGCCCGATCAATGTCGCCTCAGCGAGCAGGCGACTTTCCAGATAGCGGACATGCGCCTTTGTAAGGTTCTCATCCTTGCTTACAAAAGCGATGGCCGCGACCCAGAATTCTTTGGATCGATGCTGTTTTAGACGTTCCCGAAGCACCTCTGCCCCGCCGAAGTACGCGCGTGGAGCATTCGTTTCGGGGTCCGTTCCAAGCAAGATGTAGACGCCGGGTTTGTCGAGCTCTTCCCGCAAAAGCAGCTCGTCAAGCTCGATGCGTGGAGCGGCGATGGCCTTGCCGCTCCAGTTCGAGATTTCCGCAGTCCGCAAACTTTTCGCGTCACCGCGTGGAAGGAATAACTTAATAGTCGCTGACAACATCTTGTTCTTTCTTCGCCCGCCAAATGACTCTCGCCTGCAGATCCGAAAGTTGAAACAGGCTCGTCARCGCCACTAAATCCCTACGGCTACCGCCTTCGTGATCTGCACCTGAACTTCGCCGACGCCGGCGAACACGTGCCGCGACTGCTGACCGGCAAGGATGTCATGCACGCCGGTGATCATGCCGGTGGAGATGACGTCGCCCGCCTTCAGCGTCTGCCCCTGCTCGGCCCGCTTGTTCAGCGTGAACGCCAGCGCGCCGAGCGGGCCGGGCTTGATGCTGACCTTGCCGGTGCCGACGGACTGGCCGTCGATGAAGGTCTCGACATCGATGGTCTCCAGTTCGCGCCAGTTGGCGATCTCGGCGCCGACGACGACGCCCCAGTTGTTGCCGAAGTCGGAGATGACCGCGCCCGGGCCGATGTCGTTCAGCGTGGCCAGCGGGCTGCTCGCCACTTCCACCCCGATGTGCATGGACTTGACGAGCGGCAGCACTGAATCGGCCGTCCAGTCGGCCTTGCCCGCCGGCGAGTCCGCTGCGACGACGATGACGACTTCCGCCTCGACGGCCGCGAAGCCGCCTTCAAAAACCGGGCATGTCGGCGTGCCGCCCTGCTCGACCTGGTGCACGTTGGGGGCGAATGCGGGGCCGATCAGCCGCTCTTCGGGGAACTGCGCCGCGAAGGCGGGGTTCACGCGGGCGACCTTCCAGCCCTTGACCGCGTCGGGCCAGCGCGCAATGGCGGCGGCCTGGATCTCGTAGGCCTCGGCCAGCGTCGCGGGCGGCGTGCCGGGGTAGGCCGCGATGGCACGGCCGGCTGCGCGGGCGGTGGTGAAGGCTTCGGCGATTTGCTGGGTGGCGCTCATGGAATTCTTTCTGTGCGCCGGCCGGCGCGGTGAAACATGCGGCCGGCAATGTACCGCGCCAAAACGAAACGCGGTTTTACTTTTATGGAAGTAGCCCTATCCCACCTGATCCATCCGCACGGCGAACAGCGCCAGCTCCACGTCGTTGCGCACGCCAATCTTCTCCAGCACGCGGGTGCGGTAGGTCGACACGGTGTTGGGCGACAACACCAGCTGCTCGGCGATCTCGCCCACGCTGCGGCCGGCGGCCAGCAGCTGGAAAACCTGGTGCTCGCGGTGCGACAAGCGCTCGTGCAGGGGCTGCTCGTCGTCGGCCTTGCGCCCCCCTGCGCCCACCGCGCCGGCCAGCTGCTCGGCCACGCTGGGCGTGATGAAGAGCTTGCCGCGGGCGACGCTGCGCACCGCGTCGATCATCTGTTCGCTGTCGGCGCTCTTGTTGAGGTAGCCGGCGGCGCCGAGCTTCAAGCTGCGCACGGCGTACTGGCGGTCCGGGTAGGTGGACAGCATCAGCACCGGCAGGCGCGGGAACTCGGACTTCAGCGCCTTCAGGATGTCCAGGCCGTCACGCTGGGGCATGGCGATGTCCAGCAGCACGACGTCGACCCCGCCGGTGCGCACCTGCTGGATGGCGTCCGGCCCGTTGGCTGCCTCGCCGACGACGCGCAGGTCCTCGGCCTCGGCCAGCACCTGCTTGATGCCTTGGCGGACGATGAGGTGGTCGTCGCAGATGAGCACTCGAATCATTGCGCCTCCAAGGGCATGACAAGCCTGACGGTAGTGCCTCGCCCCGGGAAGCTCTCTATCCCCAGCCGCCCACCAAAGTGCCCCGCCCGCTCGCGCATGCCCAGCACGCCGTAGCTGCGCGCGTCGGTCAGCGCCTCGGGCGCCGCGCCCACGCCGTCGTCGCGCACCTGCAGGTAGAGCACCGGCCCCGGCGGCGCGTCCACGTCGATGCGAATGGCGACATGGCTGGCGCGCGCATGCCGGGCGATGTTGGACAGCACCTCCTGGAAGATGCGGAACACGGCGATGGCCAGGCCACCCTCGGGCGGCACCACGTCGGCGGCGATGTGCATCTTGAAGTCGACCTGGCGCTCGTCGCTGCCGGCGAGCTGGAACTCCTGGGCCTGCCACTCCAGCGCCGCCCACAGGCCCTGGTGGTCAAGGATGCTGGGGCGCAGGTCCGTGATGATGCGGCCGACCGCCTCGACGGCCGTGTCCACCAGCCCGCCCATGCGCTGGCATTTGCTCACCATGGGCTCGCGCTGCGCCGGGTCGCCCACGCGGCGGGCCAGCCAGTCCAGGTCCATCTTCAGCGCCACCAGCAGCGAGCCCAGCTCGTCGTGGATCTCGCGGGCGATGCGCTTGCGCTCGGTCTCGCGCACGGCCTCCAGGTGGTGGGCCAGCTCGCGCAGCTCGGCCGTGCGGCCGGCCACGCGCTGCTCCAGCTCGTCATGGCTGGCGCGCAGCAGCGCCTCGGCTCGGCGCCGCGCGGAGATGTCGACGAAGGTGACGACGGCGCCCTGCACCTGGCCATGCTCGATGACCGGGTAGCTCGAGTACTCGGCCGGGAAGGCGCTGCCGTCGGCCCGCCACAGCACCTCGTCGTCGATGCGGCAGGGATCGCCGCGGCGGAAGGCGTTGAAGATGGGGCAGTCGCACTCCGGGTAGTGGGCGCCGCTTTCGCGCGAATGGTGGATCAGCTCGTGCATGTTGCGGCCCAGCACCTGCTCCGTGCGCCAGCCCAGGGCCTCGCAGGCGGCGCGGTTGACGAAGGTGCAGCAGCCGGCCATGTCGATGCCGAAGATGCCTTCGCCCGTGCTTTCCAGCAGCAGCGAAGCGGTCGAGGGGTGGTCAAGGGCAAAGGGCATGCTCATGAGATTAGCAAGGGTTGCACCACGCATCGCCGGAGATCGAATAAGGAAATAAGGAAACTGTCGTTCCGCGAATAAGCGACTTCAGGCACCCTCGCGGCTTCGTTCATTCGACCGGCCCCGCCATGCCCACCTTCCTGCCCGCCCGCCGCACCTTGCTCGCGCTGATCGCTTCGGCCACCGCCCTGCCCGCCATGCCGGCGTTGGCCAATGATGCCGCGCTGCTCAATGTCTCCTACGACGTGGCCCGCGAGCTCTACAAGCAGATCAACCCCGCCTTCGTCGCCGCGCAGAAGGCCAAGGGCCAGGTCGTGACCGTCAACCAGAGCCATGGCGGCTCCAGCAAGCAGATCGGCGCTGTCATCAGCGGCCTGGAGGCCGACGTGGTGACGATGAACCAGGCCACCGACGTGGACCAGCTCGCCAGCAGCGGCCTGACGCCGGCCGACTGGCGCAGCCGTTTCCCCAACGGCGCGGCACCCTATTCGTCGACGATGACCTTCCTCGTGCGCAAGGGCAACCCCAAGGGCATCAAGGAATGGACCGACCTGGCCCGCCCGGGCGTGCAGGTCATCCTGCCCAACCCCAAGGTCACCGGCAACGGCCGCTACAGCTACCTGGCCATCTGGGGCAGCGTGCTGGCCACCGGCGGCACGGACGCCCAGGCCAAGGAGCTGGTCACCAAGGTGCTGACCAATGTGCCCGTGCTTGACGGCGGCGGCCGCGGCGCCACCACCACCTTCACGCAGCGCGGCATCGGTGACGTGCTCGTCACCTTCGAGGCCGAGGTGGAGCTGATCGAGAACGAGTTCGGCAAGGGCCAGTTCGAGCAGGTCAACCCCAGCATCTCCATCGAGACCGATGCGCCGGTGGCCATCGTCGACAAGGTCGCCACCAAGAAGGGCAACGCCGCGCTGGCCAAGGCCTACCTGGACTTCCACTGGACGCCCGAGGCGCAAGAGATCATCGCCAAGAACAACTTCCGCCCGCGCGATCCGGCCATCTTCAAGAAGCACGCACAGCGCTTCGCCAACATCAAGCTCTTCACCGTCGACCAGACGCTGGGCGGCTGGGCCAAGGTCAGCAAGACGCATTTCGCCGACGGCGGCACGTTCGATCAGGTGATGGCAGGGATCAAGCGTTGAGCACACCTGCCACCACGGCGCCGACCGCCGACCTGGCGCCGGTGCGGGCCGGCATCCGCCTGCCCTTCACTCGCCGCCGCGTGCTGCCGGGCTTTGCGCCCACGCTCGGCTTCACGCTGTTCTATCTGTCGCTGATCGTGCTGATCCCGCTGATCGCGGTGTTCCTGAAGTCATCGGGCCACGGCTTCGATGCCTTCTGGGYCGCGGCCACGTCGCCGCGCGTGATGGCTTCGTACAAGTTGAGCTTCGGTGCCTCGCTGATCGCCGCCTTCATCAACCTCTTCTTCGGCCTCATCCTGGCCTGGTGCATCGTGCGCTATGAGTTCCCGGGCAAGAAGCTGGTCGACGCCCTCATCGACCTGCCCTTCGCCCTGCCCACCGCCGTCGCCGGCATCGCGCTGACCGCCCTGTACGCGCCCAACGGCTGGGTCGGCTCGCTGTTCGCCCCGGGTGGCTCGCTGGCCTTCCTGTTCGGTGACGCCGGCCTCAAGATCGCTTTCACGCCGCTGGGCATCCTGCTGGCGCTGATCTTCATCGGCCTGCCCTTCATCGTGCGCACGGTGCAGCCGGTGCTGGAGGACATGGAGACCGAGCTTGAAGAAGCCGCCGCCTCATTGGGCGCGCAACGCTGGACGACCTTCCGCTACGTGGTGCTGCCCACGTTGCTGCCAGCCCTGCTGACCGGCTTCGCGCTGGCCTTTGCGCGCGCCGTCGGCGAGTACGGCTCTGTGATCTTCATCGCCGGCAACATCCCGATGGTGAGCGAGATCACGCCGCTGATGATCATCGCCAAGCTGGAGCAGTACGACTATGTCGGCGCCACCGCGATTGCGGCGGTGATGCTGATCGTCAGCTTCGTGCTGCTGCTCATCATCAACGGCCTGCAGGCCTGGAGTTCGCAGCGAGGTGGCCGCAAATGAGCGCCGCACTTCATCTGGCGCCCGCTCGCGCTCGCGCCAAGTACCAGGACAACCCGGCCACGCGCGAGTCCCCCGCTGTGCGCTTCACGCTGCTCGCGCTGGGCCTGACCTTCTTCGCCGTCTTCCTGCTGCTGCCTTTGGTGGCCGTGTTCACCGAAGCGCTGCGCAAGGGCTGGGCGATGTACTTCTCGTCGCTGGCCGACGAGGAGACCTTCTCGGCCATCAAGCTCACGCTGATCGCAGCAGCCGTGGCAGTGCCGCTGAACCTCGTGTTCGGCCTCAGCGCGTCCTGGCTGATCGCCAAGCACGACTTCCGCGGCAAGCAGTTGCTGATCACGTTCATCGACCTGCCCTTCTCGGTCTCACCCGTCGTGGCGGGCCTGATGTATGTGCTGATCTTCGGCGCGCAGGGCTGGTTCGGACCCTGGCTGCAGGCCCACGACGTGAAGATCATCTTCGCCGTGCCGGGCATCGTGCTGGCCACCGTGTTCGTGACCTTCCCCTTCGTCGCGCGTGAGCTGATCCCGCTGATGCAGGCCCAGGGCAAGGACGAGGAAGAGGCCGCCACGGTGCTGGGCGCCAGCGGTTGGCAGACCTTCCGCCGCGTCACGCTGCCCAACATCAAGTGGGGCCTGCTGTACGGCGTCATCCTCTGCAATGCACGCGCCATGGGCGAGTTCGGCGCGGTGTCGGTCGTGTCCGGCCACATCCGTGGCCTGACCAACACGCTGCCGCTGCACGTCGAGATTCTCTACAACGAGTACCAGTTCGCGGCCGCCTTCGCCGTCGCGTCGCTGCTGGCGCTGCTGGCGCTGGTGACGTTGGTGATCAAGCAATTCATCGAGTGGCAAGCCAGCCAGTCGCACGGGAACAAGTGATGGGTATCCAGGTTCAGAACATCCACAAGAGCTTCGGCAACTTCACCGCGTTGGGTGACGTCTCGCTGGACTTCCCGACCGGCGAACTCGTCGCCCTGCTCGGCCCCTCGGGCTGCGGCAAGACGACGCTGCTGCGCATCATTGCCGGCCTGGAGCAGGCCGACCGCGGCCGCGTGCTGCTTGATGGGCAAGATGCCTCCGACACCCATGTGCGCGAGCGCCAGGTCGGCTTCGTGTTCCAGCATTACGCGCTGTTCCGCCACATGACGGTGTTCGACAACGTCGCTTTCGGCCTGCGCGTGAAGCCACGCAAGCAGCGCCTGCCCGAGACCGAGATCAAGAAGCGCGTGACCGAGCTGCTCAAGCTGGTGCAGTTGGACTGGCTGGGCGACCGCTTCCCGCCGCAGCTGTCGGGTGGCCAGCGCCAGCGCATTGCCCTCGCCCGAGCCCTCGCGGTAGAGCCGCGCGTGTTGCTGCTGGACGAGCCCTTTGGCGCACTGGACGCCAAGGTCCGCAAGGAGCTGCGCCGCTGGCTGCGCCGCCTGCACGACGAGCTGCACATCACCAGCATCTTCGTCACGCACGACCAGGACGAAGCCCTGGAAGTGGCCGACCGCATCGTGCTGATGGACCACGGCCGCGTCGAGCAGGTCGGCACGCCGCAGGAGGTCTATGAGCGGCCGGCGACGCCTTTCGTGTATGGCTTCCTGGGTGCGGTGAACCGCTTCGTTGGCCAGGCGCGCGGCGGCGTGCTGCACATGGGCGAGCACCAGTTGCCGCATGCCGGCGCGCATGGGGATGGCGAGGTGCAGGCGTATGCGCGGCCGCACGAGTTGCAGATCCTGACGGATGAGTCGGCGCCGGGTCTTGCCGCCACCGTGGAGCGGGTGCTGTCGTTTGGGGCGAGTGCTCGGGTTGAGCTGATCGGGCCGGATGGGCAGCCGCTGGAAGCGGAGCTGACGCGGGAGCAGGCGGAGGCGTTGAGCTTGCGGGGGGGGCAGCGGGTGAAGTTGAGTGCTGCGAGGCTGAGTTTGTTTGAGGCTGGGGCGGGGATTTAGGGTCGTCTTCTGGCAAGGACTGGGTTGCTTTTGCGTGGGGCCTGTTCGACTCGGTGCATTGCCGGGAGTCCGTCCCGGCGGCCGGGTAACTTTCTTCTGCGGGGCCAGAAGAAAGTCACCAAAGAAGAGGCCCTGAACCGCACACGAGCACCACATGCACGAGCTGCGCCGTGCAACAGCCGGTGGGTGAGTGGGAAGACGCGAGCCGCTGCGCTCTCGCTGCTGTCCTTGTCACGAGCACCATCCATTGCCACAGCGGGCCGCCTAACGCGCGGCTGCACGCCGTGCTCACGAGTAATACCGAAGACAGCGTCGCTCGGGCGACGCGATCACTGCGCAGCATCCACGGGAGCGTCGCCCCAGCGACGTGGCATTTCCCGGTGAGCMCGGCGTGCAGCCGGCGTTAGGCGGCGTGAAGGGGCGCGCTATGGCACTCGTCACAAGGACAGCAGCGAGAGCGCAGCGGCTCGCGTCTGCCCGCAAACGCATCGGCTGTTTTCGCGCGCCGCTCATGGCGGCATCGCGCTCGTGTGCGGTTCAGGGCCTCTTCTTTGGTGACTTTCTTCTGGCCCCGCAGAAGAAAGTTACCCCGCCGCCGGGCGGGACTCCCGGCAATGCAGCGAGCAGCCACGCTGCTTCGCAGCGGCAAACAACAAAAGCCCCCCCTTCCTCGCCCTACGCATGCCCAGCTGCAAAACGCTTCGTTCCCTAACCCAACCACGCTAAGCACACTGAAGACTCCCCATCCAGGAGTCCCCATGAGCATCACTGCCATCAACGTGCGCAACCAGTTCCGCGGCACCGTCAAGGAAATCATCGAAGGCCCGGTCGTCTCCGAAGTCGACGTCCTCACCCGCAACGGCGACATCGTCACCTCCGTCATCACGACGCGCTCGGTCAAGGACCTGGGGCTGGAGGTCGGCCGTGAAGTCGTCGCCCTCGTCAAGTCCACCGAGGTGTCCATCGCGACGCTCTGACGAGGAGCCCACCATGCCCTACAGCCCGCCCCGCGTCCTCATCATCCCGGGCCTGCACGACAGCGGCCCCGCGCATTGGCAGACCTGGCTGCAGGGCCAGTACCGAGACGCCCGCCGCGTCACGCAGCGCGACCCCAGCCGACCCGAGCTGGAGCGCTGGGCCGAGCGCATCCAGCGCGTGCTGGAGGTCGCCGGCGAAGGCGAATGGCTGGCCGTCGCACACAGCTTCGGCTGCCTCGCCCTGGCAAAACACCTGGCCGATCACCCCGACTCGCCCATCCGCGAGGCCCTATTCGTGGCACCGGCCGAGCCCGACAAGTTCGGGCTGGCCGAAGCGCTGCCCCACCACCGCCTGCTGCGCCGCTCACGCCTGATGGCCAGCAGCAATGACCCCTGGATGAGCGCCGCCAGCGCCGCCCGTTGGGCCCACCGCTGGGGCGCCAGCTACAGCAACCTGGGCAACGTCGGCCACATCAATGCCGAGGCAGACTTCGGGCCGCTGCCGGCTGCCAAGAGCTGGGTCGAAGCCGCAAAGGCGCGTCATGCCGCCGAGCAGCGGCCCCGCCACGCGGAGTTCCGCGAGTGGGCCTTTGCTGTTTGAGGTCTACGCCAACGTTGCCTTGAACACGGCCAGCGTGCGCTCCCACGCCAGCTGGGCAGATGCGGGGTCGAAACGCGGCGTCGTGTCGTTGTTGAAGCCGTGCTGCGCGCCTGCATAGGTGAAGGCCTCGTAGCGCACACCGGCGGCCTTGAGCGCAGCCTCGTAGGCCGGCCAGCTGGCGTTCACGCGCTCGTCGTTGCCCGCGTAGTGCAGCAGCAGCCGCGCCTTGATGCGCGGCACGTCTTCCAGCGCCGGTGCACCGCCGTAGAAGGGCACGGCCACGGCCAGCTCGGGTACCTGCGTCGCCACGTGGTTGGCCAGCGAGCCACCCCAGCAGAAGCCAACGGCACCGACCTTGCCATTGGCGTCCGGCAAGGTGAGCAGGCCTCGCGCCGCGGCCACGATGTCGGCGCGGGCCTTGGCCGGGTCGAGCTTGCCGAAGAGTTCGCGCGCCTTGTCCTCGTCGCCTGGATAGCCGCCCAGCGGCGCCAGCGCGTCGGGTGCGAAGGCCACGTAGCCGGCCAAGGCCACGCGCCTGGCGATGTCCTCGATGTGCGGGTTCAGTCCGCGGTTCTCGTGGATGACCAGCACGGCCGGCAGCTTGCCGGTGGCACTGAACGGCTTCACCAGGTAGCCCTGGACCTGGCCGTTGCCGTCCGGTGAAGGGAACGCATGGCGGCGGGTGGCGAGGCGCGAGTCGTCGGGCTTGACCCGCTGCGCGGAAGCGAAGTTCGGGCTCAGCGCCGTCAACAGCGCGGCGGCGCCCGCAGGGCCGCCAGCAAAGACGGCCGCCTGATCCAGAAAACCGCGCCGGCTGAGGTCGCCATGCACGTAGCGGTCGAACAAGGCCCAGGCCTGGGCCGGGATGGCTTCTTTATGCATACGGTGCTCCTTTGGGGACAGCCAACTGTAGGTGCGTCAAAACCGCCCGACACCACCACGAAGTGCATAACGATATGGCGAATGGTTCGACGACAGAAGTGATCGCAGTTCGCAGAATCGCGCCGCATGAACTTCCAGCAACTCCGATCCGTCCGTGAGGCCCAGCGCCGCGGCTTCAACCTGACCGAAGTCGCTCAGGCCCTGCACACCTCGCAACCCGGCGTCAGCCGCCAGATCCGCGAGCTGGAGGATGAGCTGGGCATCGAACTCTTCGTGCGTGTGGGCAAGCGCCTCACCGGCCTGACCGAGCCCGGCGAGCAGGTGCTGCCCGTCATCGAGCGCCTGCTGCAGGAGGCCGAGAATCTCAAGCGCGCCGCCGACGACTTCGCCCAGGCCGGCAGCGGCCGCCTGCGCATTGCCGCCACGCATAGCCAGGCGCGCTACGCGCTGCCGCCTGCCGTGCGCGACTTCCGCGCCCATCACCCCGACGTCAGCCTGCATCTTCAACAGGGCTCGCCGCAACAGATCGCGCGCCTGCTGCTCGACGGCGAGGCCGACGTGGGCATCGCCACCGAGGCGCTGGCCCAATACCCCGAACTGGTCGCCCTGCCCTGCTACCGCTGGACGCACTCGGTCGTCGTGCCGCCCGACCACCCGCTGCTGGACGGCCCGCTGACGCTGGCCCGGCTGGCGCAGTTCCCCATCGTCACCTACGAGCCCGGCTACACCGGCCGCTCGCACATCGACGACGCCTTTGCCGCCGCGCAGCTCACGCCCCACATCGTGCTCAGCGCCATGGACGCGGACGTCATCAAGACCTATGTGGAGCTGGGCCTGGGCGTGGGCATCGTCGCGGCCATCGCCTTCGACGAGGAGCGCGACCGCTTCCTGCGCGCCATCGACGCTCGCCACCTGTTCGAGGACAACATGACCCGCCTGGCCGTGCGCCGCAGTGCCTATCTGCGCGACTACGTCTACGAGTTCATCCAGACCTTCGCCTCGCCGCTGCGGCGCGAGGTTGTGGACGCCGCCCGCCATGAGCTGCCCACTGTGGCCGCCGAGCCCGTGCTGGCGTGGTCGAAAGCCGCATGAGCTTGCGCCAACAACTTCTTTGCCCAGCCCATCTCTCATCCCTAGAGTGAACCGCTCCCTCCCTAACTCCAAAACCATGCGCCGCATCCTCACCGCCCTCACCTTCGCCCTCGCCGCCACCGGCGCCCTCGCACAGACCACGCTGCTCAACGTCTCGTACGACCCGACGCGCGAGCTGTACCAGGACTTCAACAAGGCCTTCGCCGCCAACTGGAAGGCCAAGACCGGCGAGACCATCAGCATCAAGGCCTCGCACGGCGGCTCCGGCAAGCAGGCCCGCGCGGTCATCGACGGTCTGGAAGCCGACGTCGTCACGCTGGCCCTGGCCTATGACATCGACGCTGTGGCCGACCACAAGCTGCTGCCGCTGGACTGGCAGAAGAAGCTGCCCAGCAATGCCAGCCCCTACACGTCGACCATCGTCTTCCTGGTGCGCAAGGGCAACCCGAAGAAGATCAACAACTGGCCCGACCTGGCCCGCAGCGGCGTCGAGGTCATCACGCCCAACCCCAAGACCAGCGGCGGTGCACGCTGGAACTATCTGGCCGCCTGGGGCTATGCGCTGAAGAACGGCGGCACGCCGGCTTCCGCCCAGGACTTCGTCAAGCGCATCTACGCCAACACCAAGGTGCTGGACTCGGGCGCGCGCGGCTCGACGACGACCTTCGTTGAACGCGGCATCGGCGACGTGCTGATCGCCTGGGAAAACGAAGCCTTCCTGGCCGTCAAGGAACTGGGCCCGGACAAGTTCGAGATCGTCACGCCCAGCGTGTCCATCCTGGCCGAACCGCCGGTGGCCATCGTCGACAAGGTCGTCGACAAGCGCGGCACGCGCAAGCAAGCCGAGGCTTACCTGAACTACCTGTACAGCCCTGAAGGCCAGGAAATCGCTGCGCAGAACTACTACCGCCCGCGTGACGCCAAGGTCGCGGCCAAGTACGCCAAGCAGTTCGGCGCGGTCAAGCTGTTCACGCTCGAGGAGTACTTCGGCACCTGGCGCCAGGCGCAGAAGGCTCACTTCGACGACGGCGGCGTGTTCGACCAGATCTACGCACCGGGTTCGAAGTAACGCGCCGACTGACTGGAACGACAAGATGTGAAGTCTTGTTGCTCCGGTCATCCCCGTCTCGACATCAGGCGTTGAGCGGCCTCATCATGAGGCCGCCATGAGAAACCTCGCACTCAGCACCGCACTACTCCTTAGCCTGCTTGGCTGCGCCACCGCGCCGCCACCGGCCACCCCCGCACACGGTCCAGCCCAAGACACGCTTTGGCTGGACCGTCTCACTTGGGGCGCCAGCAGTGCGGACCTGGCAGCCGTGCGCCGCCAAGGCCGGGCTGCCTGGCTGGACGCTCAGCTCCAGCCAGGCGCCTCCGTCACGCTGCCCGAGGCCGCACAGACGCAGATCCAGGCGCTCGCCATCCATGAACCGCTGCTGCCGCTGGTGCAGCGCATGGAAGCCCAGCGCAAGGCCGCCGACGCGCTGACCGACGACATGGCGAAGGCGGAAGCGCAGAAGAACTACCAGCAGGCGCTGACCAAGCTGGCCCGCGAGGCATCGGCCCGGCAGCTGCTGCAGGCGCTGTACTCGCCCCGCCAGGTGCAGGAGCAGATGACCTGGTTCTGGTTCAACCACTTCAACGTGCACCAGTTCAAGAGCAACCTGCGCGTCATGGTGAGCGACTACGAGCAAGGGCTGCGCGAGCGCTCGCTCGGCACGTTTCGCGACCTACTCGGCTACACGGCCCACCACCCGGCCATGCTGCGCTACCTCGACAACGAGCAGAACGCCACCAACCGCATCAACGAGAACTACGCCCGAGAGCTGCTGGAGCTGCACACCCTGGGCGTGGGCGGCGGCTACAGCCAGAAGGATGTGCAGGAGCTGGCCCGCGTGCTGACCGGCCTGGGCGTGAACCTGACCGACAACAAACCCAAGCTCAAGCCCGAGCAGGAGGCCCGCTACCGCCGCGACGGGCTGATGGAGTTCAACCCCGCACGTCATGACTTCGGCGACAAGCAGTTGCTGGGCATCACCGTCAAGGGCCAGGGTGAGGCCGAGCTGAACCAGGTGCTGGACCTGCTGGCCAAACACCCGAGCACGGCCCGCTTCGTGTCGCGCAAGCTGGCCCAGTATTTCGTCGCCGACGAGCCGCCGCCGGCGCTGGTGGAGCGCATGGCCGAGCGCTGGCAGCAGAGCGATGGCCGCATCGACGAGGTGCTGCGCGCCATGATCGGCTCGCCCGAGTTCGAGGCGTCGCTGGCCCGCAAGTTCAAGGACCCGACGCACTACGTCGTCTCCGCCGTGCGGCTGGCCTATGCCGACAAGGTGGTGCTGAACACGGGCCCGATGATCGGCTGGCTCTACCGCCTGGGCCAGGCGCCCTACAACCGCCAGACGCCCGACGGCTACCCGCTGGACGAGAACGCCTGGGCAGGGCCGGGCCAGATGACAACGCGCTTCGAGATCGCCCGCGCCATCGGCAGCGGCAGCGCCGGCCTCTTCAAGGTCGAGGGCGAGCCCAAGGACCGGCCTGCCTTCCCGCAGATCGCCCACCCGCTCTACTACGAAGGCATCGCGCCACGCCTGGCCGCGGCCACACAGCAGGCCCTCAACACCGCCACGTCGCCGCAGGAATGGAACACCTACCTGCTGGCCTCGCCCGATTTCATGCACAGGTGAACAAGATGGACCGACGTCTATTGCTGCAACTCGGCCTCGGCGCTGCTGCATTGCCCACGCGACTCTGGGCTGCAGCGCCGGACTCACCGCGCCTGCTCGTCGTCTTCCTGCGCGGCGCCTACGACGCGGCCAACCTGCTGGTGCCCACGTCGTCGAGCTTTTACTACGAGGCCCGGCCCAACATCGCCATCGCCAAGAAGGACGCGCTCCCGCTGGACGCCAACTGGGGCCTGGCGCCGGCCGTGGCCGACAGCATCCACCCGCTGTGGCTCAAGGGCCAGGCGGCCTTCGTGCCGTTTGCGGGCACCAACGATGCGTCGCGCAGCCATTTCGAGACGCAGGACCACATCGAGCTGGGCCAGGCCGACGAGGGGTCACGAGACTTTCGCAGTGGCTTCATGAACCGGCTGGCCGGCGTGCTTGGCGCGGGCTCAAGGCTCGAAGCCATGGCCTTCACCGACCAGGTGCCGCTGATCCTGCGCGGCGAGCTGCCCGTGGCCAACCAGGCGCTACGCGACCTGGGCAAGCCGGCCATCAACGCGGCCCAGGCGCAGACGATTGCCGGCATGTACGCCAACACGCGGCTGGCCAGCACGGTGACCGGCGGCTTCGAGGTGCGCGAGGAGGTCTCGCGCGAGATGGCCGGCGAGATGGAAGCCGCCAGCCGCGGCGCCATCGCCGCCAAGGGCTTTGCGCTGGAGGCGCGGCGCATTGCCCGCCTGATGCGCGAGCGCGTCACGCTCGGCTTCATCGACGTCGGCGGCTGGGACACGCATGTCGGCGAAGGCGGCGCCACAGGGCAACTGGCCACCAAGCTCGGCGAGCTGGGCCGCGGCCTGGCGCTGTTTGCCGACGAGATGGGGCCGCAGTGGGGCAACACCGTCGTCGTCGTCGTCAGCGAATTCGGCCGCACCTTCCGTGAGAACGGCAACCGCGGCACCGACCACGGCCACGGCAGCGCCTACTGGGTGCTGGGCGGCGGCGTGAAGGGCGGCCGCATAGCGGGCGAGCAGGTGGAGGTGAAGGCCGCCACGCTGTTCCAGAACCGCGATTACGCCGTGCTCAACGAGTACCGCGCGCTGTTCGGCGGCCTGTTCAAGCGCATGTACGGCCTGAACGACGCGCAGCTGGCCACGATCTTCCCCGGGGCCAGTGCGCGCGATCTGGGGCTGGTTTAACGCGAGAGGCGTGCGGCGACGGCCTTGATGCGCTCGCCGAAGGCCCTGGCCGTGGCGAAGTCGCCGTCCGCCATTTCGGCAGGCGCGGCGTCGCTCGGCGAGGTCGTCATCAGGCCGCCGAAGGAGGCCACGTAGTTGATGTCGTCACGCGTCGAGTTCTTCTTGTTGGCCGGCATCAGGCCGGTACCCACCCACAGCATCGAGTGCTGCTGGCTGAGCGTGAACAGGTAGTGCAGCGTCGACAGCTTGTCGCCGTTCATGGATGCGCTGTTCGTGAAGCCGGCGGCCAGCTTGTCCTTCCAGCCCTGGCCGAACCAGACCTTGCTGGAGGCGTCCGCAAACTTCTTGAACTGCCAGCTCACGCTGCCCATGTAGGTCGGGCTGCCGAAGACGATGGCATCGGCCGCAGCCAGGGCTTCCCAGTCCGCGTCGCTGACATTGCCCTCGGCGTCGACGGCGATCAGCTGCGCGCTGGCGCTCTCAGCCACGGTCTCGGCGATGCGCTTGGTGTGGCCGTAGCCGGAGTGGTAGACGACAACGATCTTGCTCATGGGGTGTTCCTCTGTGGTTGGTGAGATTCAGGCTGCCAGGTCGAAGACCAGCACCTCGGCATCATGGCCCGCGCTCAAAGCGAGGCGCGATGTTTGTCGAACTTGCAAGGCATCACCCGCCGTCAGGTCTTGCCCGTTTGCGGTAAGCGCGCCACGCACGACGTGAATGTAGGCAATGCGACCCGGTGCGAGGTCCAGTTCGGCAGCTTCAGCGCCATCGAACAGGCCGGCATACAGGCGCGCGTTGGCGTGGATCGTCACCGAGCCCTCCGCACCGTCGTTGGCCGCCACCAGGCGCAGCTTGCCGCGCTTGGAATCGGCGTCGAAGTGCTTCTGCTCGTAGCTGGGCGCAATGCCGCGCTGGTCGGGCTGGATCCAGATCTGCAGGAAATGCGTCGTCTCCTTCGCATGGTTGAACTCGCTGTGCATCACGCCGGTGCCGGCGCTCATGCGCTGCACGTCACCCGGGCGGATGACGCCCGCGTTGGCGCCGCCCGCCTCGCCATTGCCCATGCTGTCCTTGTGCGCCAGCTCACCGGAGAGCACGTAGCTGATGATCTCCATGTCGCGGTGGCCATGCGTGCCAAAGCCCTTGTCGGCGGCGACCTTGTCTTCGTTGATGACGCGCAGCGGGCCAAAGCCCATGCGTGCCGGGTCGTAGTAGTCGGCGAAGGAGAAGCTGTGGAAGGACTTCAGCCAGCCGTGGTCGGCGTAGCCGCGGTCACTGGACTTGATCAGTTGGGTGGTCATGCTGGGCTCCTTGGTTTGCTGTCGATGGAGTCAATGTAGGAGCCGCATGCCTGCTCATCGACAGCGCGGCTTGGCGACACCATTCAAATAGACTGAACAAATCCTAGATACGGCGGTTGACCGCTTCCCAGCGCTTGCACCTGATGACTCCCTCCCAGAACGTCTTACACGGCAACCACCGCACTTCGGCCTGCAGCGCTGCACACCCGATTGCGCCGCGCTGGCGTGCGCCTGCTGCGTTGCTCCTCCTCGCGGGCGCGAGCCCGCAGCGTCGTCGCGCCTTGCCGGCGCGCACCATCGCAGCCCACTCGGGCGCGCCCAACCGCCGCATCTAGGATGACCACCGCCCAAGAAAAGCGCCGCGCGCTGACCCCTGAAGCGCTGTCCATGATGGACACCATCGCCCGCACCGGCAGCTTTGCCGCCGCCGCCCGCGAGATGGGCCGGGTACCGTCGGCGCTGACCTATTCCGTGCGCCAACTGGAAGACGCGCTCGATGTGCTGCTCTTCGACCGCAGCTCGCGCCAGGCCGTGCTGACCGCCGCCGGCCAGGAACTGCTGGTGGAGGGCCGGCGCCTGCTGCAGGAACTGGACGCCGTGGCCAACCGCGTGCGCCGCATCGCCACCGGCTGGGAGAGCGAGCTGACGCTGGCCGTGGACGACGCCATCGCCCGCCGCGCCCTGTTCGACCTGACGGAGGCCTTTTACGCCGAGAAGATCGATGGCGGCGGCCCGCCCCCCACGCGGCTGAAGCTGCGCGTGGAGGTGCTGGCCGGCACCTGGGAGGCCTTGCTGCACGGCCAAGCCGACCTGGCCATCGGCGTGCCGGCGCAGCTGCAGAGCGCCAATATCCACTGCGAACCCAGCGGCGAGCTGGAGTTCGCCTTCTGCGTCGCGCCCCACCATCCGCTGGCCAACCTGCCAGAGCCGCTGACGGCCGGCCAGATCGCCGAACACCGCATCATTGCCGTGGCCGACAGCGCCCGGCTGCTGGCGCCCATCACCGTGGGCGTGCTGCCCGGGCAGGACGTGCTGACCGTGCCGTCGCTGGCCACCAAGCTCGAAGCCCTGCTGCGCGGCCTGGGCTGCGGCTCCCTGCCGGCGCCCATGGTGCGCCGGCATGTGGAGGCCGGTCGCCTCGTGCGCAAGGCCACCTACGAAGGCCGGCGCACGGGCCAGATGCACTACGCGTGGCGCGAGACGGGCCAGGCGCCGGGCAAGGCGCTGGCGTGGTGGCTGGACAGGCTGCGCAGCGAGACAACGCGCAAGGCGCTGTTGGAGCAGCACGAGGGGTTGTTGCTCTGATGACGTCGTACCGAGGCCGCTTCGCCCCCTCGCCCACCGGCCCGCTGCACGCGGGCTCGCTGGTCGCCGCGCTCGCAAGCTGGCTGGATGCGCGAGCGCAGGGCGGCCAGTGGCTGGTGCGCATCGAAGATGTCGACGGCCCGCGCTGCCCGCCGGGCATGGATGAGGTCATCCTCGGCCAGCTCGCGGCTCTTGGTTTGGTGGCCGATGAGCCACACGTCTGGCAGTCCCGCCGTGGCGACCTCTACCAGGCGGCGCTGGACCGGCTCATCGCCTCCGGCCACGCCTATGGCTGCGCCTGCACCCGCGCGGAGATCGCGGCGGCGGCGGGCCCACGCCCCAAGCACGGCGAGCTGATCTACCCCGGCACCTGCCGACCGGACAAGGGCGGCACGAACGGCCGACCCGTGCGCGCCTGGCGCTTTCGCGTCGAAGGGTCCATTGACTGGCATGACCGCCGCCTAGGCGCGCAGTCGCAAGACCTCGAAACCGAAGTCGGCGACTTCGTGCTGAAGCGCGCCGACGGCCTCTGGGCCTACCAGCTCGCCGTCGTCGTCGATGACGCCGAACAAGGCATCACCGACGTCGTCCGCGGCGAAGACCTGGCCGACAACACGCCCCGCCAGATCGCGCTGCAGCGGGCGCTGGGCTTCGTCACGCCGCGCTATCTGCACACGCCGCTGGTGCTGGCGGCGGATGGGCACAAGCTGTCCAAGCAAAACGGGGCGGCGGCGGTTGATCTTGCCGACCCCGCCGCACGGTTGCGCGAGGCCTGCATGCGACTGGGCCTGCACGTCGACACGCGGCTGATGCCACTCGGCGACCTGCTGGTGCAAGCCATCGAACGATGGCGGGCCATCAGCGCGGCGATTTCGGATTGACCCTCATTGCAGCCAGCCACGAACACCATGGGTTACCAATGCAATGTCCGGCGATCCGGTGTGAGTCGCAGGGCACAGTCTGCCCGGCGACAATCCCCGCCTTTCTCCGGCAACTCAAGGATTCCCCCATGAACACCACCCCCAGCGGCCTGCAGTTTGAAGACACCGCCGAAGGCGACGGCAAGCAGGCGCTGGCCGGCCAGGACGTCACCGTGCACTACACCGGCTGGCTCTGGGTCGACGGCGCCAAGACCACCAAGTTCGACTCCAGCCTGGACCGCAGCGACCCCTTCGAGTTCGAGCTGGGCGCCGGCATGGTCATCAAGGGCTGGGACGAAGGCGTGCAGGGCATGAAGATCGGCGGCAAGCGCACGCTGATCATCCCGGCGGCCATGGGCTATGGCGCACGCGGCGCCGGTGGCGTGATCCCGCCGAACGCGACGCTGTGCTTCGAGGTGGAACTGCTCGGCCTGGCCGGCGGCCCCGAGGCCATCGAGCTCAACCTGCACACGGCCTCCAGCGGCCTGCAATATGAAGACCGTGTCGTCGGCGACGGCGCCGAGGCGGCCAAGGGCCAGCGCGTGTCGGTGCACTACACCGGCTGGCTCTACAAGGACGGCATGCGCGGCAAGAAGTTCGACTCCAGCAAGGACCGCGGCCAGCCCTTCAAGTTCCGCCTCGGCGGCGGCGAGGTCATCCAGGGCTGGGACGAAGGCGTGCAAGGCATGAAGGTCGGCGGCACGCGCATGCTGGTGCTGCCGCCCGAACTGGGCTACGGCGAACACGGCGCGGGCGGTGTGATCCCGCCGAATGCAACGCTGCTGTTCGAAGTCGATCTGCTCGCGGTATAACGGGCCCTAAGGCTTCACCCGAAGCCAAATCAGGCGATGACAGTACCGCTGACAAGCGCCTGTCATTCGCCGATGCTGTGATCCGACCCGTCAACTCCGAGCGCCTCACACCATGTCGATAGACCAACGCCGTTCCCCCCGCGTCGAGTTCTTCCTCGTGCCCGACGAACACGAGCAGTTGCCGGTCTGGGTCATCAAGCCCGAAAGCCTGGCCCAGGCGCGTGGCGGCGTCGTCGTCAACCTCAGCGAGGAGGGTCTGCAGGTCCTCACCTCGGCCGACCCGGCGCTGGACGCGCAGCACTACGAGTTGCGCCTGCTGCTGGGCGAGGACGAGGGCGTGCCCCTCTTCAGCGCCTCGGTGCGGCGCGTCTGGAGCCGGCCGTTGAGCCGCATCGTGCAGCTTTGCGGCTTCGAGTTCGAGTCGCCCAACTCGCAGGCCGAGGAGTTCCTGCGCACCCAGACAGCGCAGATCACCGCGCGCAAGTGGGTGCGCTGCGTGCTGGTGGAGCGGATGACGGCGCTGGCCTGAGGCCAGCGCGCTTTCAGCGGCGGCGAGCGCGCAGGCCGAGTCCGGCCAGGCCCGCCAGCATCAGCGCCCAGACGCCTGGCTCGGGCACGGCGGCGGCGATTTCGCCGTCACGCACGGCAATGGCCGAATAGGTCAGCGACTTCGACGCCACGTCCTGGTTGCCGTAGTAGGCATAGAAGTAGAACGCCTTGTCCGGCTGGCCCGGCAGCGTCGTGCCCGACCAGAAGACGAAGGTCGTCAGGCCCGTGAAGGGGCCGAAGTTCTTGACCGTCGGCGACCAGCCCGGCTGCGTGTCGCAGGCGTCGTTGCCCAATGCGGTGGGCGTGCACAGGCCCTTGTTGCCCAGCGTCACGTAGTACAGGTGGCCCATCTCCGAGGCCGTGCCCCAGCCCGTGCCCGTCGCGGCCACACCGACGTCCGTCGTGCCGTTGTTCTTGTTGCCCAGTTGGAAGCTGCTGCCGTTGACCGGCGCGACCGTCGGCAGGCGCCAGCCGTCCAGCCCGTAGAGGTGCTGCTGGTTCAGGCCGGCGATCCAGCTCTGGGCGTCGTTCCAGCTCAGGCGGGCATCGGCGTCAAAGCTAGAGACGCGACCGAAGTCGGTCAGCCAGGTGATGTTGAGCGCGGTGTCGTAGTAAGCCTCGAAGCCCGCAGTGGCGGTGTCGAGGTCGCGGCCTTGCAGCTCGGCGTGGGCGCTGGGCGCGAACAGGGCGGCGGCCGCGAGCAGCGGCGCGATGGCGAATTTCATGAATCTCCCTCGATCATTCTTGTCGTCGGCGGCCTGCGTGGGCCGAGCGAGATTCTAGGGATGCGAGGCACCTCCCCACCCCCTCATTCGCGCGCCTGGCGAGGCGCGGCCTTCCCTCTGGCGGCCCTTGACCGACTGGGTTAGCGTGGACTCGGGGCACGGTCGCCCTGCCTCCGCCGCACACGCCCAATGCTCGAAGCCGACCACCTGCTGCGCTACTGGACCGACAGCCAATGGGCCGCCAACGTGTTGATGCTGATGCATCTCGTGGGCGCCATGGTGCTGGGCCTGCTGCTCGGTTATGAGCGGGCCTACCACGGCCGCGCGGCGGGCATGCGCACCTATGCGCTGGTCTGCATGGCGTCCTGCGCCGTGACCATCCTCGTCGGCTACCCGGAGCAATGGTTCGGCGGCCACATGGCGGGCGGTTCGCTGCCGCAGTTCACCGACCCGACGCGCGTGATCCAGGGCGTGGTGACGGGCATAGGCTTCCTGTGCGCCGGCGTCATCATGCGCGAGGGCATGAACATCTCGGGGCTGACGACGGCGGCCTCCATGTGGGCCGCGTCGGCCATCGGCATCGTGCTGGGCATGGGCTTCTACTTCGCGGCAATAGCGCTCACGCTGCTGTGCGCCACGCTGATGATGTGGGGCGCCAGGCTGGAGAGCCGCCTGCCCTCCCACCCGGCAATAGCCGTGACGCTGCGCGGCGAGCCGGGCCGGCGCTTCACGCAGGCCGAGCTGGCCGAGTTTGCCGACGGCCTGGGCTACCGCTTCGCACCCGGCTCGCTGAGCATCGAAAAACAGGGCGACCACGAAGAGTGGCGCTTCGTCTGCACGGCCAAGCAGAACTTCAAGGGCCAGACGCTGTGCCGCTTCACCGGCCGGCTGCACGAGCTGCCCGGCGTGGCGGGCTACCGCGTCACGCATGCGCGCAACTAGCTCTGTTATTGAGTAGCCCGACGGCAGTCAAGTTCAGCAACGAGTCACTTGCGCCAGCATCGAAGCCATGTACATCAAGACAGAAACCGGCTTTGGAGATTCCGATCTCGCCAACCTGGAAGCCTTGTTTGTCCTCATCGACAGGGAGCTATCGGCGATGAACGCTCTGGCCAAACGAAGCTCAGACCCTGACGCAGATGGCCTGTTCGATAGGAGTGAGTATCTTCTCGGGATCGCGCTGACAGCAATCCAGCAGTACCTGGTCTCGACATACGCGCAGTTCAAGATCAATCGATCAGAAGCTCTCCAACTTCCACCCAACGTTAACGCCGATCTCACCTTTGTCGCTGCCCTTAATGCGGGCGCCAACTTCTGGAAGCATCGCGATGAATGGGGACTCGGGATCAATGTTCGACGTGACAGCGATTCGCTCAAGCCTCAAGCACGACAGACCATCGAGGCCATTGAGATGCTGACGGCATGGGACGACTACACGCTGAGCAATCTCGTCTCCTGCCTTACTCCGTCAGGCGAATTACGACTGGCCGAGTTGATCCCCCCGCTCACTCAATGGCGAGACGCCGTCGACTCGCTGAACAGAGAAATCAGCTGAGCCTCTTCGACTCTGGGATGCGCTCCCCTGCCCTTCGATTCGGGCCGGTCAGTCGATGGACGGATATTCCCCCAACCCATCCGGCCACGGCGTCAGGATCTCGAAGCCGTCCTTGGTCACGGTGACCATGTGCTCCCACTGCGCCGACAGCGACTTGTCGCGCGTCACCACCGTCCAGCCGTCGTTGAGCTCGCGGATGCCGGCGGCGCCCGCGTTGATCATGGGCTCGATCGTGAAGATCATGCCCTCCTGCAACCGCAGGCCCTCGCCCGGGCGGCCGAAGTGGTTCACATGCGGCTCATCGTGATAAACGTCGCCGATGCCATGGCCGCCGTACTCGCGCACGACGCTGAAACCGGCCGCGTGCGCGACCTTCTGGATGGCGTGGCCCACGTCGCCTAACGTCGCACCCGGGCGCACCTGGCGGATGCCGGCGCGCAAGGCCTCGTAGGTCGTCGTCACCAGCCGGCGCGCTAGCACATTGGTGTCGCCGACGATGAACATGCGGCTGCTGTCGCCGAACCAGCCGTCCTTCGTGAGCGTCACGTCCACGTTGACGATGTCGCCCTTCTTCAGCGTCTTGTCCTTGCTCGGGATGCCGTGGCAGACGACGTGGTTGGGCGAGATGCAGGCCGTCTTCGGGAAGCCGTGATAGCCGACGTTGGACGGGATGCACTTCAGCTCGTTGACGATGTAGTCCCGGCAGAGGTCGTCCAGCTCCTCGGTCGTCACGCCGGGCACGACATGCGGCTTGAGCATGGCCAACACCTCGGCGATCAGATGGCCGGCCTCGCGGGCCTTGGCCACCTGCTCAGGTGTGCGCAGCTTGAGGCTCTTCATGCCCGCGCGCCTTTCGCTTTGGCCTTGGCCGGCTGAGCCCAGCCCGCCAGGCGCGCCAGGTCCAGCCCGCCCTCCTGCTCGGCACGGATCAGCAGCTGGCAGATCTCGCTGTGCGACAGCTGCGGATGCAGTTCGGCCAGCATGCCGATGCGCATCCAGTGCTCGGCCTGGGCGTTGATGGAGCGCGACAAGGCCTGGCTCGCAACGCGCAGGCTCTCATGCATGGCTTCGGAGATTTTGACGATTCCCATGCGGCGAACTATATACGATTCATATACGAAACGTATATTCAAACCTTGGGAGTCAGCGCGCCTTCGTAGATGCTCAGGAACTCCGCCGGCATGCGTCGCGGCTGGCTGCTGCTGATCGCTATGCAGACCAGCAGCCAGCGCCCGCGCACCAACGTCTGGCCGTCACTGGCACGACGCAACTGGAAGCGCCGCTCCATCGTCAGCTTGCCGTCGCTGGCCGTCAGCCAGGTGCCCAACACCAGGGCCTCGCCTTCGAAGGACGGCAGCAGATAGTCGTAGTGGCCCTCGCGGATGGCCATGGCCCGGTCGAGGCGCCGGTAGTCGTCGAGGGACAGGCCCAGCGCCTCGGAGTGCGCCCAGCCCGCCTGCTCGCACCACTGCACGTAGACGGCGTTGTTCGTATGGCCCAGCCCGTCGATGTCCGCAGCCGCGGGCGACAACGCCAGCGTGAACGGCGACGGGCGGTCCCAGTCAGTCATAGACCGAGGTTTCGGGCCGGCGCGCCAGCACGGCGATAGGCGGTGCCCAGCGTTCTCCACGCGGCTTCTTGCTCGTGACCAGCGTGATCTCGCTGGGCTCGAAGACCTCGACGTTGTGCGTGATCGGTGTCGTCAGCAGGTATTGCGCACGCGTGCTGCGCAGGAAGTGGCCGACGAGCTGGATGTTGCGCACGTCGAGGTGGGCGAAGGGCTCGTCGATGAAGACGAAACCGCCAGGCGTCTCGTCGTCCTTCATCAGGCCCACCAGCAGGATCAGGCTCTTCAGCACCTGCTGGCCGCCCGAGGCCTCGCCGTCGTTGAGCCCGACCTCGCCCTTGCCGTCGAAGTTGAACTTCACTTGCAGGCCGGCTTGGGCGAGCACGGTGTCGTCGTTGTCCAGGTGCGGCAGCACGGCCTCGGCGGTCACGCCGGCCAGCTCGCCCAGCTCGGCCACGTTCTTCTTGTAGCGGCGCACGGTGGCACGCATCACGTCGATGTAGCGCTCGCGGGCGTTGAAGGCGGCGATGCGGGCCAGCTCGTTGCTGGCGCGACGGTCGCTGAGCTGGGTGTCCTGCTCATGCACCTGGGCGGACATGCGCGCGTGGCGGTCAACGACGCTGGCGTCCACCTCCCAGTGGCCGCCCTGCAGCTCCTGGTCGACGTGATGGGCGCGGATCTCGGCCTGGCGGGCGTTCTCGAATTCATCGCGCAGCGCGGCCAGCGCGATCGGCGTGACCCAGGACTTGGGGAACTGGCCTTTTTGCGTGCGCGACTGGCGCGATGCCGCACGAAGCGCCTCCCGCTTGGCCTCGTGTTCGCGCAGGCGGCCGGAGGCCGAGCCCTCGCCGTCGCGCAGCGCGATCTGCGCGCCTTCGTAGGCCTGCTCGCTGCGCGTGGACTCGCGCACGACGCGGTCGTGTTCGCTGTCCAGCGTGCTCATGCGGGTGGACGCTTCGGCGCGCGCCTGGCGCAGCACCGGCAGGCGCGCGCGGGCTTCGGCGAATTCGTCCGAGCGCTCGCTCAACTCCTGCGCCGCCTTGTGGCCGACGGCCGCGCGCTGCACGTCCTTGAACTGGCGTTCGACCTCCGCCTGCGCCTTGGCGATGCGGCTCAGTTCGCCGTCCCAGCGGGACAGCTCGGCCTCCAGCGCAGCACGGCGCGAATCGACGGCGGACGCGCCGAACTGGTGGTCGCGCGGTTCGACAAACACGCTGCGGCCGCCGCGGCCGTCGCGGTAGTAGGCGTCGGTCGTGATCCATTCGCCGCCGGCCTTTGCGCCCTCTTCCGTGGACGTGACGCAGCGGATGCCGCCCAGCTGGCGCACCAGCCAGGTCGGCAGCGGCGCGCTGACGTTCAGCGCGGCCAGCAGCGAACCGGCCGGCGCCTGGCCTGCGGCCTGCGTGTCGGCGACGACGTAGTGGCGGTAGCGCTGCTTGGCGGCGATGTCGAAGGCGCGGCCTTCGTCGCTGCGGTGTTTCAGCACGACGACCCAGCGCGATGGGCGCAGCAGGCCTTCGGCGGCGGCACGCCAGGTCTCGTCGGCGATATCGATGCTGTCGGCAACCAGGTGGTGGGCAATGCCGGCGTCGTCCAGCGCGCGCTTCATCGGCGCGACCTCGGACGGCGGCGGCGGCAGGCGCTTGCCGCTCAGCTCGCCGAGCGCGGTCTGCGCGCGGGCGGCCTTGTCGCTGGCGCGGGTGTAGTCGGCGCGCAGGCGCTCGCGCTCACCGGCCAGCTCCTGCATGCGCGCGGTCAGCGCGGCGGCATCGGCCTCCACGTCGGCCAGCGCCTTCAGCTCGTCCTCGCGCTTGACCAAGGCCTCGGCGGGCCGCTCAGCTTCACGCGCCGAGTCGAACGCGGCGCGGGCCTCGCGGCGTTCGCCGTCCAACGCCTTCAATCGTTCCTTGGCCGCTTCCTGCGCCGTGAACAGGCTGTGCAAGGCCGCGCGCTTCTCGCTCAGCGCCTTCACGTCGCCCGACGCGAACAGGCGCTGGCGGTGCAGCTCGCGCGCATCGCGGGTAATGCGCTCGCGCGCTTCGCTCCAGCGCAGCACCGGCAGCACCTCGGTGGCCAGGCGCTCGCGCTCCTGAACCTTCAGCTGGTACTGGCGGTGGCTGTTGACGCGGTTGGCCAGGTCGCTCAACTGCGCCTGCGTATGCGCCAGCTCGGCGCCGGCTTGCTCCACTTCCTTGCCCAGGTGCTGCTGATGGCTGCGCGCCTGCTCGTAGCGGTCCAGCACCTCCTGGTCGCCGAACACCTCGAAGACGAGGCGCAGCAGCTCCTTGGCGCTCAGTTCGCACAGCCGGTCGGTCTGGCCCTGCTCCAGCGCCAGCACGCGGCCGATGGCGCGTGTGAGGCCGGCGGCTTCGAGCCGCTTCTTCCAGGCCTCAATGCCCAGCCAGTCGCGGTCGCCCTTCTCGGCGAGCTGCTCGATCTCGTGCACACCGTCGAGGATGGTGTAGCGGCGCACCCAGTCGCCGCCGTGGCGCTCGATGCGGCAGGCCAGCGTCACCTGGTCGGCATACAGCAGTGACGACGCGAACGGCCGGCTGCTGTTCTGGCGCGAACGCGGGCGGTTGTCCACCAGCGCGCGCAGCCAGGCCGTCTCGGCGTTGGCGTGGCGGGCGTAGGTCTTGTACGTGCGGCCACCGGAGCATTCGAGCCCCAGCAGCGTGCGCATCGCGTCCAGCAGCGTGGTCTTGCCCGAGCCGTTGGGCCCGGCAATGGTGATGATGGCGCCGTCCAGCGGCAGCGTGACGCGCTGGCAGTAGTCCCAGTGCAGCAGTTCAAGCGATTGCAGGTGGAACATCAGTCGTCGATATCTTGTTGTTCAACTTCTTCGGGGCGCGGCAGCGGGTGGCCGGCGCGGGCCAGCACGTCGCCCAGGGCGCCGTCAAGGATTCGCGGCGCGAGCAGGTCGTAGTCGATCAGCAGGTCCAAGAGCGGCCCTTCGGCAATGTCCTCGCCACGGCGCGTGACGAAGCCGTGGCGCTCCAGCAGCTTGAGGTTGGTGTCCAGCCGCAGCTTCTTGCCGAGCTGGTCGCCGAAGTCGGCCAGCAGGCTGCGGTAGCTGATCAGCGGCGCGACGCTCGCGGCCTGCGGCATGGGCTTGTCGGTGGCGAAGAACTCGCCCTGGCCAGCGTGGATGGCATCACTGCGGGCCACCTGGCGTTGCCGCTTGGGCAACACGATGAGGCTCCACAGCACGACCAGCAGCGCAACGCCGTCGCGCGGCAGGTCGAGGTTGTTGTTGGCGGCCAGGCCCGCTTCGCCGAACACGGCGCTTTCAGCCGGGCGCAGCAGCGCCACCCCGATGTGGTCGGCATGCACGTTGTCCACCAGTTGCAGGCCCACGCCGGCCAAGCGGGCGCCGAGCTGATTCCACAGCTCCGTGTCGATGAGCGCGCGCTTCACGAGGGGATGGCTGCGCGGCAGCCAGCGGCGGGCCAGCAGTTGCGCGGCGAGTTGCTGGGAGTCGTCGAGTGGGCTCATGTGGCAGGAGATTCAGGGGTGAGGACGCCGCGGCTCATCCATTTGACGAACTCGTCGTCCACGGGGCCTTGCTCGGCGGACCAGCGCACCGACCACGGCTGGCGGGCCATGTCGCCGGTGGCGCCCTTCAGGTGGCGAGCCTGGGCGTCGCCCAGCAGCGGCAGCAACTGGGCACGGTAGGCGGCGCGGGCATAGCTGTCGCCCAGCACGGCTGGCGCCAGGTCGCGCTCGACGGGCTCGGCGGCCCAGGCAGTCAGCAAGACCTGCATCTGGTCCATGTCGGGCGGCAGCTGCATGACGGCCAGCTCGCCGGTCGGCGCCGCCTGGCCTTGCGGCAATGCAGCGATCTCGGCCGGCTTGGGTCGGTCACGTTCGAACTCTGCCTCGGCGGTGTCGACGAGATCGCGCTGAGCCACCAGCACCGGATGCACCGGCCGCTCCCAGGCGCCGTTGATGAGCGAGGCCAGGTCGCCCTGGCTTTGCAGCCAGCGGCGCACGTCGGTCGTCGTGATGCCGGTGGAGCCCAGCGTCACGCGCTGACGGTCGGCCTGCTGTAACGCGCGGTTGAACTGGCTGGCCATCGCCAGCAGCCGCGCCTGCGCCAGGCCCAGCTCACGGGCCAGGCGCTCAAGCCTCGCGTCACCGGCCGCTTCGGCCTGCGCAATGATGGCGCACAGCGCCTCGCCGGCACGGTCCACCAGCGTCAGCGCCTTCTCGAACCGGGTGCGCGCGCGGCGCAGCGCGAACTCGCTGCCGCTCGCGATGGCGTCGGCAAACTCGTCGTACAGCCGTGACAGCTGGGCCAGCAAGTGCTGCAACTGCGCCGGCTGCAAGGTGCCCAGCTGATGGGCGCCGGCCACGCCGGCCAGCAGCGAGGCCAGGTCGCCGTCGGGCGCCGCTTCCTGCGTCAGCGGCTGCAGCAGGCCGACGACCTGCTGGGCCAGCGGCGTGACGGCATAGGTCTGCGCGGTAGCGTCCCAGGCCAGCAGGTCGGCCTCGCGGAAGCGCTTGAGCACACCGTCCAGCGCCTCGTCACGCAGCACGTGGAAGGCCTGATTCAGCGCCTCGCGGGTCAGGCGCGACTCGCGCAGCGCCATCAGTTCGAAGAACACCCACAGCCGCAGCCGCGTCAACGCCGCCGAACCCTGGAACAGGGCGCGCAAGGCCGCCTGCATGGCGTCCTGGCGCTCCAGTTGCCACCACAGCAGCGCCTCGGCCGGCGCCGTGCCGTCGCGGAAGTAGTCCTCCACGCGCAGGGCGTCGTCGCTCTCTGGCAGAGAAGTGGGCAATGGCGTGGGTTGGGACATGGGGCGCGGATTATCGTCGGCCATGTTCAATGGCTTTGAGCGGTGCCAGCGGCCGGCTTGAACTCCGGACCTGGGACGCCCGCCTAAGCTGAAGCCATCATGAAGCAACCCACCTTCTTCCTCTCCCACGGCGGCGGTCCCTGGCCGTTCATGGACGGCGACTACCGCCGCGCGCATGCCCAGCTGGAGGCATCGTTGCAGGAACTGCCCGCCACGCTGCCCGAGAAGCCCAAGGCCATCCTGATGATCTCGGCCCACTGGGAAGAGGCCGCCTTCACGGTCATGACCTCACCCGCGCCCGGCATGCTCTACGACTACGGCGGCTTCCCGGCGCACACCTACGAGGTGGTCTACCCGGCGCCGGGCGACCCGGTGCTGGCCGAGCGCGTCGTCGCGCTGATCGAGGCGGCAGGCCTGCCCGCCGCGCGGGACGCCAAGCGCGGCTACGACCACGGCGCCTTCTGCACGCTGGTGCCCATGTATTCGAACGCAGACGTGCCGGTGGTGCAGCTGTCGCTCAAGCGCGGCCTGAACCCGGCAGACCACCTCGCGCTGGGCCGGGCCCTGGCGCCGCTGCGCGACGAAGGCGTGCTCATCCTGGGCAGCGGCTTCAGCTTTCACAACCTGCGGCTATACGGCTTGTCGGGCCGCGAGCCGTCGGCGGCTTTCGACGGCTGGCTGCAGTCCGCCCTGCCCTCGCCTGCGGGCCGCAACGACCGCCTTCAAGCCTGGGCGCTAGCGCCGGCTGCCCGCATCGCCCACCCGCGCGAGGAGCACCTGCTGCCACTGATGGTGGCCGCCGGCGCGGCCGAGGGCGATGCTGCGAGCTGCAACTATCACGAGACCGCCTTCATGGGCGGGGTGACGGCGTCGAGCTTCAGATTTGGATAAATGCGAGGCTCAACGTTGAAGTTCACCTGCGGACTGAGGCTTGCTGAAGGACGTCAGGTGGAAAAACCGGTTAGGTCATATCGCTCAAGAACGGCCGAGGCCCAACCACTCGAAGATTAATTACGACCGATCCCGGTTTGAGGTACATCCATCCAGCCTCTTCGCGAAACACGAGCCCCGCAGTCGGAACACAAAATTCAAGTCGCAGAGGGCCAGTGCCATTGGGTTTTGGTATGCCGGGTTCCGCGACCGGCATCCAACCATTGTCGACTCGTAAGCCCACAGGGACGGAACCTGCGTCTGTTTCCCAGCGCTCAGCCTCGCCGGCACAAACCCATCGAGTGACTCTCTGGAACTCCGCGGGCAGAACAATCTCTGGCATCGCAAACAACACAGCTTCTTCTTCGATTAACGACGGTGTCACAGTGAGACCTAACGCGTTGCAGGTCGATCGTTAACGATTTCTGCCGGACATTTGAGCGCGACCCTGACTGAAAACGCCCCTTGCCCGGATGACGGCCTCCTACCGGCTCAAACCTGATGCGCCGCCACGATCCGCCGCTCGCCGATCAGGAAGGCATCGGCCACCAGCTGGAATGGCCGCCAGTCGACCTCGGACTGGCCCGCCGCGCACAGTTCGGCGAAGCGCGCGTACAGCCGTGGGTATTCGCCCGCCAAGGCCGCATCGCCCGCCACCGGCTGGCCATCGATTTCCAGCGCGCCGCCGCCATGGGACAGGCGCAGGCGGCCGGTCGTCGTGACCAGCTCGATGTCCCAGGTCTGCTCGCCCTTCTGGCGGAAGTCGAACTCCGCGTTCACCGTGACGCCGGACTCGGTGAGCAGGTCCAGGTGGGCCGCGATGGGCGCCTGCTGGTTGGCCGGGAACTCAAGGACAGCCTTGTGCACGAAGGCCTCCTCGGACAGCACCTCGGTCAGCACCGACAAGGCATTGATGCCGGGATCGAACACGCCCAGGCCGCCCGCGTCGAAGATCCATTGCTGGCCGGGGTGCCAGTGGTGCACGTCTTCCTTCCAGGTGATGGTGCCGCCGGTCAGGGTGCGGCCGCGCAGCCAGTCGCGTGCCGCATCCACGCCCGCGGCGAAGCGCGAGTGCCAGGTCTGGAACAAAGTGCGGCCATGCCGCGCCGCCTCGGCCTGCAGCAGGTCGATCTGCCGCGTTGTGGCGGCAGGCGGCTTTTCCAGCATGACGTGCTTGCCGGCGCGCAGCGCGGCGAGAGCCGCCTCGAAATGCACGTTGGGCGGCGTGCAGATGGAGATGGCGTCCAGCTCCGGCACCGCGGCCAGCATGGCCTCGACGCTGGTGAAACTGGCAACGCCGTCCACGCTGGCGTTGCGGCTGGCCGTGGCCACCAGCTCGAAACGCGGGTCGGCGGCGAGCGCCGGAATGTGTTGATCGCGGGCGATCTTGCCAATGCCTACCAAGCCCAACTTCAGTGCCATGCTGTTCCCGGAAAATGGTGTCGCGCGCGCCGTGCGCCGCAGTGTTGACGTTGCTCGCGGGCCAACGGCCCGAGGCGCTTTCATCTTACGGTCCGGTCATCCGGCAACCCACTCACGCTCATGATCGAAGCTCTCATCCAGGCCCTCGCTACCTGCCACCGCGACGGCACCCGCCTGCGCGCTGCCGACTGGACCGACGCCGTGCGTGACGAGGCCGACGCCTATGCCGTGCAGGAGGGCGTGGCCGCCGCGCTGGGGTGGCCGTTGGACCGCTGGAAGTCCGGCGGTGCCAGCGCGCAGGGACCGTTCAGCCACTCGCCGGTGAACCCGGTGGCGGGCACGGTGCTGCTGGGCGTGGAGGCCGAGGTGGCGCTGCGCGTGGGCGCGGATGGCCTGCCAGACGCGATGTGCATCGCCGTCGAACTGGTCGCCTCGCGCTGGGTCGAGGGCATGGACGCGCCGGCGCTGCTGCGCATGGCTGACTTCCAGAGCAACGCCGGCCTGCTGCTGGGCGACTGGCAGCCGTATCGCGCGTTGGACTGGGCTCAGCTCGAATGGCGCCTGGCGCTGCCCGGCCAGCCGGACATCGTCCGCACGGGCGGCCATTCGCTGGCCGACCCGGCCGGCGTGCTGCCGGCGTGGTTGAAGCACGCCACGCGCCATGGCCGCGCGCTGCCGGCCACCACCGTCGTGACGACGGGCGCCTGGGTCGGCCTGCACCCCACCCCTGAAGCCCACGGCCGGCTGAGCATCGCGGGCCTGGGCGAGTTCAGCTTTTGAGGTTTCTGAGCAAAGGCGTGAAGACGGCGACAAAGGCGGCGATGTTGACCACCACCGTCAGCCAGTAGAGGCGCCGGAACGAGGCMTTGGCGCTCTTGTGGCGCAGCACCTGCTGGGCCAGCAGCGCGCCCGGCCAGCCGCAGGCCAGGGACAGCACATGCAGCGTGCCCTCGGCCACACGCCATTCGCCGCGTGTGGCGGCGCGCTTGTCCAGCCAGTAGACGATGAAGGTCGCCATGCTCATGGCCGAGTAGGCGCCCCAGAACCAGTTCGGCACGCCCCACATCAGGTGGCAGGTGAGCACGAAGCCGGCAAACGCCGGGATCAGCAGCAGCACCCGGCCACGGTCGCGCGGCTCCGGTGATGGCGGTGCGGCGCGCGGCTCCAGGCTTTGCACGTCGACGGCGCGGCGCTTGCCTTGCCCGTCCTGGCCTTCGCGGTAGCTCAGGCGCTCGCCGACGAAGGGCCGGTGCGGCCTCAGGCCAAACGCCTTGACGTGGACGAAGACCTTGGCGCCGCCGCCGTCGGGCGTGATGAAGCCGTAGCCCTTGGCGTCGTCCCACTGGCTGAGGCGGCCACTGGCCCGCGCGGATGCTGTGTTCATGCTGGGCCGGACTGTGCCAGAGGCCCCGGCAGCCCCGGCGCCGGCCATCCGCCGGCTACTGGGCCTTACTGGACGGCCGGAGAGATCCTGAACATCAGCACGCCGTGCGGCGCCACGGTGCCGCCATGGCGGCCGGCAACGCCCTTGGTCTTCTTGCCCGACCACAGGTCGTGCACATCGGCCTTCAGCTTGGCCGGCAGGTCGATCTGCTCCCAGGCCACGGCCATCTCGGCCGGCTTCTCGCTGCGGTTGAACAGCACGGCGGCGCGGTCGCCACCGGCCAGCGTGCGCACCCAGATCTCCAGGTCGCCCTGGCGCCAGATGCGGCGGCCCTGGCGGCCCAACGCGTCCTGGTCGACCTTGATGACCTCGGCATTGGTCAGGATGCGCTTGGTGTCGGCGCTCATCTTGCTCATGTCGTTGCCGGCGATCAGCGGCGCGGCCAGCATGGCCCAGATGGAGAAGTGGCTCTCGTACTCGGTCGTCGTCATGCCGCCGTTGCCGACTTCCAGCATGTCGGGGTCGTTCCAGCCGTTGGGGGCGGACTCGCTCCACAGGTCGGCGTTCATGTCGATGATGTCCAGCAGGCCGTGCGACCACTCCTTCTTGCCCTTCCAGGCGTCCCAGATGTCGCCCGTGGTGCGCCACAGGTGGCCGACCGGATGGGCCCAGCGGCCGGGGCGGCTGTTGCCCCACTCGCACATCGACAGCACGATGTCGCGGCCCGATTCGCGCAGCGCCTTGGCCATGATGGTGTAGGCAGCCTCGGCGTTGCGTGTGCCGGTGTGACACCAGTCGTACTTGAGGTAGTCGACGCCCCATTTGGCGTACTGGCGCGCGTCCTGGAACTCGTGGCCGGCGCTGCCCGGGCGGCCGCCGCAGGTCAGGGAGCCGGCGTCAGAGTAGAGGCCAAACTTGAGGCCCTTGCCGTGGACGTAGTCGGCCAGTGCCTTGATGCCCGACGGGAAGCGATCCGGGTCGGCCTGGATGTTGCCGTCGGCATCGCGACTTTTCTGCCAGCAGTCGTCGATGACGATGTACTGGTAGCCGGCCGCCTTCATGCCGGAGGCCGCCATGGCGTCGGCCTGCTGGCGGATCAGCTGCTCGCTGACATTGCAGGCGAACTTGTTCCACGAGTTCCAGCCCATCGGCGGCGTGGGTGCGAGATTGGGCTTGGGAGCATCGAGTTTGAGCGTTTCGTGCCCGGTGTTCTGGGCCTGCGCAGCGGTGGCGAGGATGCAGGTGAACACAGCCAGCAGCACTCGGCGCAGCCAGGTTGAGGTCATGACAAAACTCCGTTGGGGGGTTTGGAGAGAAAAGCTCAGACGGTGCCGCGGCGGGCTTCCAGCTCGGCGCGGATCTCATGCATGCGCTTCTCGGTCAGGAAATAGCGCGACACGACGTAGAGCGCGATCAGCAGGCCGCAGATCGGGATGCCCGACAGGCAGACGCGGATCAGGAACAGGGCCTCCTCGCCCTGCGCCGGCAGCTTGGCGTTGAAGCCGGTGAACATCAGCACCCAGCCCGATGCGCCGTTGCCCAACGCCAGGCCGACCTTGGATATCCACGAGCCACAGGCCGCGAACGAACCTTCGCGGCGTTGGCCGCTGGAGAGTTCATCGTGGTCGATGACGTCTGCCATGGCCGAGCCGTAGATCGTCCAGAAGCCCGCGCCGATGAAGGCCACGCCGCCGCTGGCAAACAGCTGCAGCCAGGGCATTTGCGGGTTGTAGAAGAACCAGTCGCCGATGAAGGCGAGGATGCCCAGCACCAGCACCGTCATCAGCGCGTTGCGCTTGCCCCAGTGCTTGGCCACCCAGCCGGCGAAGAATATGCCGCCGAGGCCGCAGACCAGGCCGGCGACGCCCATCATGGAGTTCCACTTCGTCGCTTCCACGACGTTGCCGGCGCAGACGTAATAGACGGTCGCGTAGTAGCCCAGCAGGCCCACCATGGACGTCGCCATGTTGTAGACCAGCATGGTGCCCAGCATCTGGCGGAAGGGCCGGTTCTTCAGCGTGCGGTAGAGCGTGTCCTTGAAGGGCACGCGCTGCTTGGCCTGCGCCACCACCTTGCCGTAATAGCGCTCGCGCGTCAGCAGGAAGATGGCGATGGAGGCGACGATCATGATGCCGCCGAGGAGGGTCGTGTAGACCTGGGCGCCCTTCAGGATGTCAGGCTTGCCGCTGGCGTCGTTGAAGATCGCCAGCGTTGTGAACTGCGCGGCGACGAACATCGCCAGTTCGGGCACCTTTTGGATCGCGTTCTTCCACGACATGACGCGTGTGCGCTCGTGATAGTCGGGCGTCATCTCCGCGCCCAGGCTGTTCCACGGCATGACGAAGCAGCTCATCGCCGGCACGTAGAGGCAGGTCGACACCAGCATGAAGATGAAGTACTCGGTGTCCGTCCAGCCGCGGCCGACGGCGAACAGCAGCGGCAGGCCGATGCCGGCCAGGATGCCACCGACCAGGATGAAGGGCCGGCGGCGACCCCAGCGCGTGCGGGTGTTGTCGGACAGCCAGCCGAACAGCGCGTCCGAGACGCCATCGACGGCGATCTTCAGTAGCAGGACTGTCGAGATCAGCCCCGGCGCGACGCCGAGGAAGACGTTGAAGACGTGGAAGACCAGCGAGTTGTAGAGCCAGTGGCCCCACATGTCGAGGAAGGAGCCAAGGCCGAAGCCGATCTTCTGCGAGGCCGGCACGCGGTCGGCGGCGGACGTCGTGTTCGAAGCGGCGGGCGCCCCGGGGCGCTGCGTCACCGGCGCTGCGGCGCCATCACTGTCGGCAATCACGTTCTCTGTCTCCTCGGCCGCTGAGCGGCACGTTTTAGTAAACAGAGTTATTTTCGTTCGACAGATGGACTAATGGAAAGCGGGTAAGACCTAGGGCAAATCGGCAATCGCCGATGTCAGCGCTGCTCGGCGGTGGCCGGATGGCGCCTGGCCTTGCGTGCGGGCGCCGCTGCAGCTGCGACGGGCGTGGCGACGCGCGAGCTCTCGCGCACCACCAGTTCCACCGGCAGCGAGGCCTCGCTGGGCGCCACGTCGCCCTCGATGAGGGCCCGGGCCGCCATGGTGCCCAGCGCTTCCTTGTCCATCTTCACCGTTGACAGCGGCGGCTTGCAGTGCACGGCCGCCTCGATGTCGTCATAGCCGATGAAGCGCACGTCCTCGGGCACGCGCAGGCCGCGCTCCTGGCACAGCTCGATGGCATACATGGCCGTCGAGTCGTTGTAGGCAAACACGGCGTCGGGCGGCTCGGGCAGGGCCAGCAGGCGGCGCATCGCGTCGCGGCCGGATTCGCGATAGTCCATGACCGGGTCCAGCGTGACCTCGTAGTCGGGGTCGAACAGGCGGCCGGCCTCGTAGAGCGCGCGGCGAAAGCCCTTGGCCCGCAGCGACACCGAGTAGTGCGTCGGCGGGCCGAAGATGGCGGCCACGCGCTGCGAGCCTTCTTCCAGCAGATGGCGCGTGGCCAGCCAGGCGCCCAGCTGGTTGTCGTCGTTGATGCAGCGCACACCGGGGTAGAAGTGATCGACCAGCACCAGCGGCAGCTCGCAGCGGCGCACGGCCTCCATGGTCTCGGGGTCGAAATAACCTGCGCCCAGCAGCGCGTCGGCCTCGTGGCGGCGCACCTGGCCGGCGATGTCATCGCCCGCCACCACCGACATGATGCTCAGCGGCACACCCGCCTCGCGGCAGGCCGTTTCGGCGCCGTGCAGCACATAGGAATAGAAGGGGTTGATGGCCAGCGAGCCCAGGTGGCGGCTGTAGATGAACAGCATGCGGCGCGGCTTGCCGGTGCGCAGCTTGCCGACGTCGTAGCCGAGTTGCTGGGCCACCTCGAGCACCTGCGTGCGCGTTTGTTCCGACAGACCCGGCTGACCCTTCAGCGCGCGCGAGACGGTGCCGATGGACACCCCCGCCGCCTGGGCCAATTCCCGAATCGTCACCCCCCGTTTGTCGGCCATGCCGCGAACTCCGCTGTTGTTTAGTGCCTCGAAAAGCGCCGCGATTGTGGCATTGCCGCCAGGACGACGCCCAGCAGCGCCCGTTACACAGGCCACCCACCGACTTGGGCGGTGGTGATACGGGATCGCCCGCGTTGCCGATTGTTCACTAAACAATTATTGTTGCCTAGAATATTTCTTTCCCTTCCCGCGCAGCCGATGCCTCTCTGTTCCATTGCCGTCCTGGGCGAAGCCCTGGTGGACGAATTCCATGACGGCCCCGTGGCCGGCGGCGCGCCCTTCAACGTCGCGCGCTCGCTCGCCACGCTGGGCGCCACGGCCCTGTTCATCAGCCGCATCGGCGCTGACGACGACAACGGCCGCCTCGTGCTGCAAAGCGCCGGCCGCTACGCACTGGGCGAGCAGGGCCTGCAGCGCGACCCGGCGCGCGCGACCGGCCGCGTCAGCGTGCACGAGCGCGTGGGTGGCAGCCACAGCTTCGAGATCCACGGCAACGCCGCCTGGGACTACCTGGACTTCGAGGCAGCCCGCGCAGAGCTGGCCGTCGCGCAGGCGGCCATCCTCTACTTTGGCAGCCTGGCCCAGCGCCACGCCGTGTCGCGCACCACCATTCGCGCGCTTGCCAAGTCCTTCAACGGCCTGCGCTTCCTGGACCTGAATCTGCGCCCTGGCATCGACAACCCGCAGTTCGCCGCCGAGTCGCTGATGCTGGCCGACTGGGTCAAGGTCAATGACGAGGAGTTGGCGCGGCTGGCTCACTGGTTTGGCGCACCTGGCGCTGAAGCGACTCAAGTGGCCACGCTGATGGACCGCTTCGCGCTGCAGCGCATCGTGCTGACCTGCGGCGCCGACGGCTGGCGCTTCTACGGCCCCCGAGGCGCGCTGCTGGCCCAGGGCCCGGGCGAGCCGCAGCCGAACGTCGTCGACACCGTCGGCGCGGGCGATGCCTTCACGGCCCTGCTGCTGGCCGGCCTGGCACTTGAGCGCGACCTGGCCGCAACGCTGGCCCTGGCCAACCGCTTCGCCTCCTTCATCTGCGGCTTGCGTGGGCCACTGCCGGCCCACCCGCAAGCCCTGACCCCGTGGCACGACGCCCTGCAGGCGCTGCCGTCCTCTTCCTGACCCAGACTCGCACGACATGGACCTGACCCAGCCCGCCCTCGCCTCGTTCGCCGACCTCATCGCCCCGCCGGCGGACTCGCTGATGCGGCGCCCCGGCTTCATCTTCGGCGCCGGCACCTCGTCCTATCAGATCGAAGGCGCGGCCCACGCCGACGGCCGGCTCGAATCCATCTGGGACCGCTTCTGCAACACGCCCGGCAAGGTGCTGCGCGGCGAGAACGGCGACGTGGCCTGCGACCACTACAACCGTCTGGACGAAGACCTGGACATCCTGAAGCGCCTGGGTGTCGACGCCTACCGCTTCTCCATCGCCTGGCCGCGCGTCATGGACGAGGCCGGCAAGCCCAACGCCAAGGGCATCGATTTCTACAAGCGCCTGCTCGATGGCCTGGGCCAGCGCGGCATCAAGGCCTTCGTCACCCTCTACCACTGGGACCTGCCCCAGCATCTGGAAGACAAGGGCGGCTGGCTGAACCGCGAGACGGCCTACCGCTTTGCCGAGTACGCCGACCTGATGAGCCGCGAGCTCGCCGGCCACGGCGATGTGGCAGCCTGGACGACGCACAACGAGCCCTGGTGCTCGGCCTATCTCGGCTATGGCGACGGCCACCACGCGCCGGGTCTCAAGAGCAACCGCTGGGCCGCCCAGGCCATGCATCACCTGCTGCTGGGCCACGGCCTGGCCCTGCCCATCCTGCGCGCCAACGCGCCGCAGGCCCTGCACGGCATCGTCGTCAACTGCGCGCCGGGCTATGCCGACAAGGACACGGCCGAGGACCGCGACGCCGCATCGCTGTTCGAGACCTTTCAGAACCGCTGGGCGCTGGACCCGCTGCTCAAGGGCGAATACCCGGCCGACCTGTGGCGGCTGTGGAAGGGCTGCGAGCCGCTGGTGCTGGACGGCGACATGGACATCATCAAGCGCCCCATCGACTACCTTGGCATCAACTTCTACAGCCGCGCCGTGCTCGCCTCCAAGGGCCCCGACACCATCGACTGGGTGCGCCACGAGGGCGTCGAGCGCACGACGATGGACTGGGAGGTCTACCCGCAGGGCATGCAGGACCTGCTCGAAGCCTTCAAGCGCGACTACCCCAACCTGCCGCCGCTCTACATCACCGAGAACGGCATGTCGAGCCACGACACGGTCGAAGGCGACGATGTCAACGACCAGCAGCGCCAGGCCTATCTGAAGAGCCATTTCGCGGCCTGCTCGCGGGCCATGGCGAACGGCGTCGACATGCGCGGCTACTTTGTGTGGTCGCTGATGGACAACTTCGAGTGGGCCTTCGGCTACGAGCGCCGCTTCGGCCTCGTGCATGTGGACTTCGAGACGCAGAAGCGCACGCTCAAGCGCAGCGCGCTGGCTTACGCGGACTTCCTCGCCGAGCGGGCCTCGGCCACCTGAGAACCCGACAATAGGCGGATGAACCAGCCACCACGCATCGTCATCCTCGGCGGGGGCTCGGCCGGCTGGATGTCGGCTGCCGCCCTTGTCACCGGCCTGCGTGGTGCCCGTGTCGAGCTGGTCGAGTCCGAGGAGATCGGCACCATCGGCGTCGGCGAGGCCACATTCCCGTCGATCCGCCAGTTCAACGACATCCTCGGCATTGACGAAGCCGACTTCCTCGCAGCCACGCGCGGCAGCTACAAGCTCGGCATCCAGTTCTGCGACTGGAAGCAGCGCGGCGAGCACTACTTCCACACCTTCGGTGACTTCGGCCAGCTCGACGGCCCCATGGCGCTGTGGGGCCAGCTCAAGCGCCTGCAGGCCGGCCCCGGCACGCCGCTGGGCGAGTTCTGCCTGCCCACCGTCATGGCCAGCCAGGGTCGCTTCTGCCGCCCTGCAGACGGCGATCAAGGCCTGGCCTCGCGCTACACCTACGCCTACCACTTCGACGCAACGCTCTACGCCACGTTCCTGCGCCGCCTGGCCGAAAGCCGCGGCGCCCGACGCACGGAGGGCCGCGTCGTCGGCGTAGACCGCCACGAGGACGGCCGCGTGCGGGCACTGCGCCTGGCCGACGGGCGCGAGGTCGAGGGCGATCTCTTCATCGATTGTTCGGGCCTCGCCTCCCTGCTGATCGGCGAGACGCTGGAGCAGCGCTTCGTCGACTACGGCCACTGGCTGCCGGTCGACCGCGCCTGGGCCGTGCCCACGGCACGGGCTTCGGCCGAGCTGACGCCCTTCACGCGCTCGACGGCGCTGGAGGCCGGCTGGGCCTGGCGCATCCCGCTGCAGGACCGGACCGGCAACGGCCATGTGTTCAGCAGCCGCCATATCGACGAGGGCCGCGCCCGCGAACAGCTGCTGGCCCAGCTCGATGCGCCCATGCTGGCCGAGCCGCGTCTGCTGCGCTTTCGCACCGGCCACCGCGAGCGCTTCTGGGTGAAGAACGTCGTCGCCATCGGCCTGGCCGCGGGCTTCCTGGAGCCTCTGGAGTCCACCGCCATCTTCATGGTGCACAACGCACTGGGCCGGCTCATCCCGCTGCTCGGCGAAGCTGACCACGCGCAGGCTGCGGTCGGCTTCAACGTGCAGCAGTTGCGCCAGTACCAGCGCATCCGCGACTTCATCATCCTGCACTACACCTTGAGCGAGCGTCGCGACAGCGAGTTCTGGCGCACGCTGACGAGCATGGAACTGCCCGAATCTCTGGCCTACAAGCTGCACGCCTGGCGCGAGACCGGCACCCTGCATGCCTACGACAACGAGGCCTTCGACACGTCGAGCTGGCTGGCCATCCACGCCGGCATGGGCGACTGGCCACGGCGGCGCAGCCCCTGGCCGGACGAGATGCCGGCCGAGCTGGCGGCCCGCTATCTGGCCGAGCGCCACCAGGCCATCGCGGCGCTGGCGGCCCGCATGCCCGACCATGACAGTTTCCTGCGTGCACGGCTCGGCGGCGCTGCGGGATAGCGACCATGCCGAACAAGCGCGCGCGTCCCTAGACTCGCTCGCAACAGATAAACGGGGACATTGGATGCAGAACCGCGCAAAGCCGCTGCAAAAGGTCGTGATCGTGGGCGGCGGCGCCGCGGGCTGGATGTCGGCGGCGGCCTTGAGTGCCGTGCTGAAGCCGCCCTACGAGATCCGCCTGGTCGAGTCCGACGAGATCGGCATCATCGGCGTCGGCGAGGCGACGATCCCGCTGATCCAGATGTTCAACGGCCTGGCCAAGATCGACGAGGCCACGTTCCTCAAGGCCACCCAGGGCACCTTCAAGCTCGGCATCGAGTTCGTCAACTGGGGCCGCCAGGGCGACCGCTATTTCCACGGCTTCGGCCGGGTCGGCAAGGAGCCGCTGTGGCCGGTGGACTTCACCCAGTACTGGCTGCGCCTGCGCGCCCTGGGACGTGCGCAGCCGATCGACGCCTACGTCATCTCCAGCATGGCCGCCAAGGCCAACCGCTTCATGCTGCCGCGACCGGAGATGCAGAACTCGCCGCTGGCGGAGGTGCGCTATGCCTACCACTTCGACGCCTCGCTGTACGCCAAGCACCTGCGCACCCTGAGCGAGCAGCGCGGCGTGCGCCGCACCGAGGGCAAGGTCGTGCGCGTGCTGCTCAACGAAGAACCCGGGCCGACCGCCGGCCATGTGCGCGCCGTGCAGCTGCAAAGCGGCGAACTGGTCGAAGGCGACCTCTTCCTCGACTGCTCTGGCTTTGCCAGCCTGCTGATCGAGAAGACGCTGAACACCGGCTTCGAGGACTGGAGCCACTGGCTGCCCTGCGACCGAGCGGTGGCAGTGCCCAGCGAAAGCACGGCCCCGCTGCTGCCCTACACCTGCGCGACCGCGCACCGGGCCGGCTGGCAATGGCGCATCCCGCTGCAGCACCGCGTCGGCAACGGCCATGTCTATTCGAGCCAGCACGTCAGCGACGACGAGGCCGCCGGGACCTTGCTTGCCAACCTCGACGGCAAGCCGCTGGCCGACCCACGGCTGATCAAGTTCCGCACCGGCATGCGCCAGCAGGCCTGGAACCGCAACGTCGTGGCCATCGGCATGTCGGCGGGCTTCGTCGAACCGCTGGAATCGACGGCGCTGCATCTCATCCAGATGGGCGTTGCCAAGCTCATCGAGGCCTTCCCGCACAGCGGCTTCGACGCGCAGGAGATCGCCGAGTACAACCGCCAGAGCCGCGAGCGCTACGAGTCCGTGCGCGATTTCATCGTGCTGCATTACCACCTGAACCAGCGGGCGGACGGCGGCTTCTGGCAGGCATGCGCCAACATGGCCATCCCCGACGGCCTGCGTTGGCGCATGGACCTCTATGCCGCCAGCGGGCGGCTGGTCTTCGTCGAAACCGACCTGTTCCGCGAGCCGAGCTGGTTCGAGGTCATGGAGGGCCAGAACCTGCGCCCTAAAGGCTGGCTGGCCCTGGCCGAGCTGCAGGGCGTGGAAGAAACGGTGGGCTACCTCAAGGGCGTGTCCGACACCATTGCGCAATGCGTGGCCGTGATGCCCGAGCATGCGGAGTTCATCCGCCACTACTGCCAGGCCGCCAAGATGTAGCCGATCTGGGCTCAGAAAAGCAAAAGGGCACCGCAAGCGGTGCCCTTTCTTCATGGAGCCGACAAGGCCGGCAAGGCCGACAGAGCGGCCTTGCCTGGCTCTGAACTCAGAAGTTGTACTGCGCGTTGATCTTGTAGACCCGACCTGACGTGAAGTAGTTGTGGCCGATCATGCCGATGTGCTGCTGCATGATCTGCTTGTAGTTCTTGTTCAGCAGGTTGCTGGCTTCCAGGCCGATGGACATGTCGCTACCGATCTTCAGGTGAATGCCGGCATCCAGCTGACCGTAACCATCAGCCCACAGCGGCAGACCAACCGGCAGGTTGTGCTGACCATAGGTCGCACTCCCCGGATTGGTGTCCATCGCGTTGGTCTGGTTCGGGCCGGTGTTGTCGGAGTTCAACGCCACGCCGTAGAGGTATTTGCCGCGCCAGTTGTAGGCAAGGCGGGCAGAGACCGGGCCACGGTCGTACAGCAGCGCGATGTTGAAGGTGTTGCGCGACAGGTTGTCGAGCGGCATGTCTCCAAAGGAACGGCCATCGGTGTCGCAACCGTTGATGTACAGGTTGAAGTTCTCCTGGCCTGCGCCCGGAGAGCAGAAGCCCGTGAACACCGAGTTGTAGCGCTTGACCTTGCTGTCCACGAACGTGTAGTTCGCCTGCAGACCCAGGCCTTGCAACAGGCCCGGGAGCCCGTCGAAGTACTGCTGATAGGCCAGCTCCACGCCACGCGCATAACCCTTGGCTCCATTGACCGGGCCGTTGAGCACGAAGGTCACGGGCTTGCCGTCGTTGTCCTTGATCGTGCGGTTGAAGGCCTGGTTGACGATGATGTTCTTCAGGTTCTTGTTGAAGACCGCCGTCGTCAGGGAGCCGTTCTTCGAGAAGTACCACTCGGCCGTCAGGTCCTCCTGGGTGGATTCGATCGGCTTCAGATATGGGTTGCCGTTGGCCGAGCCGCTCAGGTTGACCTTCTTTACGTTAGGCGGCGTGGGCGGCACGGTCTGAGGGTTTTGCGTTTCCACCTCGAGGCCTTGGGTCATCTGGATGTAACCCTGCATCTGGTTGAACTGCGGGCGCGCCAGGGCACGCGACACAGCCAGGCGGAACTGCAGCGCGTCGGTGGCCTTGTACTTCAGGTTCAGGCTGGGCAGGTAGTCCGTGAAGCTCTGGGAGTAGATCTCCTGCTTCGAGTACGGCGTCAGATTGGGCACGGGCAAGCCGGTGGCACCGGGCGCCGCGGCTTGCGTCCTGAGGATGGTGTAGCCATCCGCATCATTCTTGGTCTTGACCACCCGCAAACCGACGTTGCCGTCGAGCGGAAGGCCATGATCCTCGAAGGAGAACCGCAGTTGCCCGTAGCCGGCCGTCGTGGTTTCAGACTGCGTGTTGCGACCGGCCGGGTCGGTACCGAAGGTCGCAACATTCCAGGCGCCACCGCCCTGGATGCTGCTGGCTTGCTGAGCGCAGCCTGCGCCGTCCCAGCCGGCCGTGGCCGCGAACCTCGCGCACTCGTTCAGGTAGAGCTGGTGCAGCTTGTTGTAGCTGTCGGGCCAGCCAAAGGCCACCGACGCCGCGGGGAAGTACAGGTTCGGAGGCTGGACCTTGCCGTTCATGAAACCGTTGTAGGTGTTCTTGAACGTCGGCAGATCAGACTTGTTGATATAGGCGAGATCGCCGATGTTCCAGCCCACCTGCCATGCGTGGGTGATGGTCGCCCAGTTGTAGTTGGGATTGCTGTTGACGGTCTCGGCATCGCGCTTGGCGAGACGGACGCCGACAGTCAGGTCCTGGAGGATGGAGTTGTCGCTGAAGGTCCAGCGGGCATCACCCTTCCATGCCTTCTGAGTGCCCTTGCCCTTGTCCAGGTGGTCCATCATCATGGCCCAGTAGTACTTGGACGGGTCATTCATGATCGCCATGTCGGCCTGGTCGAAGACCAGCCGCGGCATGGAACCTGTGAGGTCCACGGTCTGCTTGGGCAGTTGAACGCCGGTACCCACCGTCGAATCGAAATTCGACGTCCTGGATTTGACGTACTGGAAGTCCGAGGTCAAGGTCAGTTGATCGGTGACCTTGCCTGCAATCTTCCAGGCCCACTCGTCGGTCTGGGACTCACGCTTCGAGAAGCGGGTCTGGTTCTCGACCTCGAGACCGGTGTAGTTCCCGTTTGCGTCCTTCTTGCCGGTCAGCACACCCTTGGTCATCACGCCGTTGGCGTCATAGCTGCCGTCCAACACCACCACGTTGTAGGGGTCGTTCTGTGCGCTGACGTTGTATTCGTTCCAGTCGAACTTGTACTTGGAGCGGAAGAAGGTCAGCGAGGACTCAATGTTGTCCTTCTTCCACTGCGCCGCGCCGTAGAGGCCGTCACGCGTGCGGTTGTAGAACTGCTGCTTCCAGGACATGGCCTTCGGGATCCAGGTCGTGCTGGTCGGCGTGGCCTTGTAGAAGGGGTCCAGCACCAAGCCGTCAGTACGGCTGGCGCCAAGCGAATGCGTCGCGTCRATCAGCAGGCCAACCTTGCCCACCGGCGTGTTCCATGTGTTGGAAAGCAGGCCCGAGAAGCTGGGCTTGGTCTTGGCGGCCAGGCTGCCGCGGGTGATGTCGAGCGAGACAGCACCCTTGAAGCCGGGGAAGTCGAACGGCATGGCCGTGCGCAGATTCACCAGGCCGCCGATGGCGCCTTCGATCTGAGCGGCGGACGGGTTCTTGTAAACGTCCACACCGGCCATCAGTTCCGGCGGCACGTCTTCAAAACCAAGAGTCCGGCCTTGATTGGCACTGAACGTCTCGCGACCGTTCAACGTCGAGCTGACGTAGGTCAGGCCGCGAATGTTGACGCCGGAGCCTTCGACCGAGAAGTGCACCGGGTCGTTGGAGGCCGAGACCCGGGACATCGTGGCACCGACGATGCGTTGCAACACCTCGGATACAGAGCGATCCGGCAGTTTGCCGATTTCCTCGGCAACGACCGAGTCGACGATTTCGTCGGAGTCCTGTTTGATCTTCTGCGCGTTGGCCAATGCGGCCCGTCGCCCGGAGACGACCACAGTCTCCAGTTGCTGCGAGCCCGAGCCCGACGCGGAAGCTGCGGACGCCGGGGGCGCCGCAGTCTGAGCCATCGCTGGCATGGCCATGACCATCAAGGCCTGGGCCGCCGCTAGCGACAGCGTGGTTTGCTTGAAATGTCTCATCCTCGTTTGCTCCTCTTTGGTGGGAAACATTCGGCCCCAAGGGGCCTGTGCCTCAGCTGCTGGTGCAACTGCGGCGATTTGGTAACGTTAACAACTGCCCTGCACAACGGCATCGGGACAATCAGGGACAGGGGATTCACTCATTCCGCCTGCGTTGCGCCTCCCCTATCAAACAATGCGATCTGGTGGCTCGCATGATCGACCGAAGCGGCATAAATCGACATTGGTAGCGCTATCTCGGACCTAATTCGGCGCGGCGCACCAGGAACGAGATCGATGAAGTTGTCCGCCAGCGCCAAGCCGTTGCCGGCGAGCCACAAACCCTTCACCGGCCTGTCGCTGCTCAGCAGCAAAGCCTGGCCGTCGGCGGCGATGCTGATGCGGGCGCCGCCGAGGTTGTAGAACTTGAAGGGCTCGGTCCAGGCGCAGTCGCGGGCCAGCTCCAAGCCGTCGCCATCCAAGGCGCACAGCTCGGCGACAACGGGCTCGGCAAAGCTCGGCAGCGGCTGCGTGGCCTCAATGCAGGACACGGCCGGCACGTCGTGGGCAACGCGGGCGCTGGCCAGTTCGCGGCCGTCCATTGCGAAGACGCGCAATTGCAGCGCCAGCGCCCGGCCTTCCAGGCTGCCGTTCATGACGGCCAGCCGTGCCTGGCCGGCCTCGAGCCTCACGGCCACGGCCAGCGGCGCCAACGCGCGGCGCACCGCGTGCCAGGCCGGCTTGACGGTGCCCGACGAGTCGATCAGCGCCCAGCTCGTCACGGGCCAGCAGTCGTTGAGCTGCCAGACCAGCGCGCCGCTGACGGCACGCGCGCCGGGCTTCTGCCAGCGGCGGCGGAAGTCTTGATAAGCCACGCGCATGGCCTCGGCCTGCACGAACTGCGTGGCGTAGACATGCTCGGCCAGCGTCGGGCCGACGCGCAGGTTGTCGGCCAGGTAGACGGCCAGGCGGCGGTGGCCATCCGGCCCGCTCGCCGAGCCCGCCTTGTTGTGCCACTGCACGGTGCGACTCTCGGGGAAGCGCTCTTCCTCGGGCAGCACCGACTCAAACAAGGCCAGCGACGGGTTGGACTGCATGCCGAACTCGCTGACGAAACGGGCCTGCACCTCGCCGTAGTTCTGGTAGGGCAGCATCTGCTGATGCCATACCTCCCAGCTGTGGCGGTCGCCCACGGTCACGTCAGATGACTTCACGTCAGCGCCTGGCGTGAAGGGGCTGCCGGGCCAGTAGGCGCGGTCCGGGTCCAGCGCCGCGCAGACCTCGGGCAGCAGCTGCTCGTAAATGACTCGCGCCTCGAAGCGCTCCGCCGGGATGCCGGGGCCGGCCAAGCCCTGGGACTCGGCAATCATGTAGTCCTCGTTGTTGCCGCACCAGAGCGCCATGCAGGCGTGGTGGCGCAGCCGCTTCACTGCCGCCTCGGCCTCGGCGCGCACGCTGGCCTGGAACTCGGCGTTGGCCGGGTAGATGCCACAGGCGAATAAAAAGTCCTGCCAGACCAGGATGCCCAACTCGTCGCAGGCCTCGTAGAAGGCCTCGTGCTCGTAGATGCCGCCGCCCCAGACGCGCAGCATGTTCATGTTGGCCGCGGCGGCCTGCGCCACGCGTTCGCGGTAGCGCGCCGGCGTTATGCGCTCGAGCAGGTTGTCGTCGGGAATCCAGTTCGCGCCGCCGGCAAAGACGTCGTGGCCGTTGACCTCGAAATGGAAGCTCAGGCCCGCCTCGCCCTCGACGGGCGCTTGCACCAGGCGCAGGTGGCGCAGGCCGATGCGGCGGCTGTCCTCGGCCAGCACCTGGCCGTTGTCGTCCTGCAGCCGGGCGACCAGCGTGTAGAGCGGCTGCGCACCCAGGCCAAGCGGCCACCAGAGCTGGGCGTCGGTGACCGACAGCGTCGCGCCCACGGCCTTGGCCGCCGGCACAGCGCGCGAGGCCACGCAACGGCCTTGCGGGTCCAGCAGTTCAAAGCTGCAGCGCGTGCCGGCGCCTTGCAGCTGCGCCGCGACCTGCAGCGTCGCCGTGCGGCGCACGGCATCGATCTCGCTGCGGCAATGCAGGTCGGCAATGCGCGCCGAGCCGCTGTCCCGGCGCACCGGCCGCCACGGGCCACAGGTGACCAGCTCCGGGCCCCAGTCCCAGCCGAAGTGGTACTGCGCCTTGCGGGCATGCAGGCGGGCGCTGTCGCCGTTCCAGAGCGCACGCTTGCCATGCACCGCCTCGACCTTGCGGGCCTCGGCCAGTGCCGGCTCGAAACACAGCAGCAACTCGTTGCGGCCCGGCTTCAGGCGCGAGCGCACGTCCACCCGCTGCGGCACGAACATGTTGTCGGACTGCAGCAGCCGCTCGCCGTTCAGCCAGACGGTGCAATAGGTGTCCAGGCCCTCGAAGACCAGCTCTTCCCGCGCCGCAAGCTCACCCACCTCGAACGCCAGGCGCCAGACCCAGCGGCGCTCCGCCACCCAGCGCACGTCCAGCTCGTTGCGGCCGTAGAAGGGGTCGGGGATGCGCCCTGCCGCGAGCAGCGCGCCATGCGCCGTGCCGGGCACTGTGGCGGGCAGCCAGGCATCGGCTGGCAACGCTGTGAATGCGGCGGCGTCCAGGCCGTCCATGCCCACGGGGGCTTCGGCCAGCAGCCAGCCTTCATGCAGGTCAATCAATCGTTGGGATGTCACGTCGTGTCAGTCGTCAAGTCACGCAGCCGGCCTGCAGCGGAAGACGACGGCCGGCCGGTCAAGCCGGTCAGCCCATGCGCCGCGCCAGAGTGGCTGCGGCTCGTCTCCTGCTCCGCCGGGATGGCAAAGCTAAACATTGTTTTGTTGCGCATTCTGTTTCTCTATTTTTGAGACCGCACTCGGGGATAGTCCCGATGTTTTACGGAGGAGACAGCCGACGCAGGCCACAAACTTGCGCCCATAATCTCCGTCGTTTAGTAAACAATAACGAGACAACGTGACCCTAACGGCCACGCTTTTGCGCCTGCCATGAAAGCCCAGTTCGCCCGAGCCGTGCTGGCGCTCGGGTTCCTCGCCGCAGCGCCACTGGCCGAAGCCGCGCGCCTGGTCATCTGGATGGTCGGTGACGACAAGACGCCGCAGGTCATGCAGCCCGCCGTCGCGGCCTACCGCGCCCGTCATCCCGGCGTGGCCGTCGAGGTGCGCGACGTGCCCTGGGCCGACGCGATGACCAAGTACTCCGCAGCCCTGGCCAGTCGGCGCGGGCCCGACCTCATCACCGGCAGTGCCTCCTATGCCGTCGCGCTGGGGGCCAAGGGCGCCCTCGTCGACTTGAACGCGGCTGCACCCGACCTGGCGCGCCAGCTTGAACAGCATGCCAACCCCGGCGCGCTGCGTGCCATCCGCAGCGCCGACGGTCGGCTGTTCGGCGCGCCCTTCGACATGCATGTCCAGCTGCAGTACTACCGCAGCGACCTAATTAACGAGGCGCCTGGAGACTGGGCCAGCTTCATCACCGCCGCCAATAAGCTGCGCGCCCATGGTCACGGCTTTGCGCAGCAGTGGGGCAACACGAGCTGGCTGGGCTTCTACCCTTATCTGCGCCAGGCCGGCGGCGCTGTCTATGACGCGAGCTGCACCAAGGCCCTCATCGACAGCCCCGAGGCCGTGCGCGCACTGACCTACTACGCCCGCCTCTACCGCGAGCTGCAAGCCCCCACCGACGGCTGGCCCGATGCCGACGGCGGCCTGGAGAGCGGCGCCTATGGGCTGATGCAGTCGGGCACCTGGCTGCTGTCGCGCATGGACATGGTCCACAAGGGCCTGGTGGGCAAGTGGGCCGCCGCGCCGCTGCCCACCGGGCCGACGGGCAAGCGCACCGCGGTGCTGGGCGGCACCGTGCTGGCCATCATGCGCTTCTCGCCCAACCGCGAACTGGCGCTGGACTACATGCGCACCGTCTACCAGCCCGACGTCACGCGCCGCATGGCCGAGGCCGCGCTTCAGCACGGTGGCATGTGGCTGCCCTCGGGCCGGCAGGACCAGATCGCCGCCCTGCCCCTGCCCCACCGCGACGCGCTGCTCGTCCAGCTCGCCGACGCCGAAGGCCCACCGCCCTGCCCGGCCTGGATACGCCAGGACTACATCGTCACCCGCGCCGTGCAGCGCGTGGTGCTGGCCGGTGGCGACCCGCAGACCGAGCTGAGCCGCGCCGCCGCCGTCATGAACCGCGCTTTGGAGGCCACTCAATGATCTGGCGCCGCCATGGGCGCGACATGCTCCTCGTCGCGCCTTTCTTCGCCCTGTTCGCGCTGTTCGGCGTCTGGCCCGTGCTGCGCTCGGCCTGGCTGAGCTTCACGGATTACCACGCCACCGATGACCCCGTCTTCATCGGCCTGCGCAACTACGCCGAACTCTTCGCCGACGAGCGCTTCTGGACGGCGCTGGCCAACACCGCCGCCTACATGGCCTCGGTGTCCGTCATCGCCGTGGTGCTGGGCCTGGTGCTGGCGCTGAACTTCGGCAGCAACTCGCGCCTGCACCAGTGGGTGCGCGTCGCCTTCTTCCTGCCCGCCGTGGCCGGCGGCGTGGGTGCCATCTCGGCCTGGAAATGGCTGGCCAACTCCGAGGCCTACGGTCTGTTCAACAGCATCCGCGCCGCCTTCGGCCTGGAGCCGGCGCGCTTCCTGGGCGACCCGGCGTGGACGCTGCCGGTGCTGGTGCTCGTCGGCGTCTGGTCGGTGCTGGGCTACAACCTGGTCATCTTCGTGGCCGGGCTGCGCGCCATTCCCGAAGACCTCTACCAGGCCGCGCGGCTGGACGGCGCCTCGCGCTGGCAACAGCTGCTGCACATCACGCTGCCCAACCTGCGGCCCACGCTGGTCTACGTCAGCGTGACCGGCATGATCGCCAGCTTCCAGGTCTTCTACGAGCCCTATCTGCTCTACGGCGCGGTCGAGACGCTCGGCGGCCCGCTGGACTCGGCGCTGATGCTGGTGACCTATCTGTTTGACCGGGGCTTTCGCCATCTCGACCTGGGCCTGGCCTCGGCGGCCGCCTGGGTGCTGACCGTGCTGCTCTTCGGCCTGACGTGGCTGAACCTCAAGTTGATCGGCAGGGAGGGCCAGCGATGAAATGGTCAGCCCTGCTCAAGGCGCCGCTGTGGCTGCTGGTGCCCGCCATGCTGCTGCCCTATTACTGGATGGCCATGGGTGCGTTCAAGAGCGTGGCCGAACTGCTGCGTCAGCCGCCCACGCTGTGGCCCGCAAGCGCGACCGCGCGCAACTTCTTCAACCCCGACTGGGCCGGCACCACGGCCGACCCCGACAAGCTGGCCGGCATGCTGCAGGTCAGCGTGGAAGGCCACGGTTTCCTGCGCTTTTATGCCAACAGCTTGGCTGTCACCATCGTCGTCACGGTCGTCAGCCTGCTGGCCGCGTCGCTGGTCGCCTTCGTGCTGACCAAGCGGCCCTTCCCGGGCAGCCGCTGGCTGTTCCGCGCGTTGCTGGTGTCGATGATGCTGCCCTGGGAGGTCACCATCGTCCCCAACTTCGTGACGGTGGCACAGCTGGGCTGGATCAACAGCTACGCCGCGCTGCTGGTGCCGGGGCTTGCCAAGGCCTTTGTCGTCTTCTACTTCCGCCAGGCCATGCTCAGCGTGCCCGATGAGCTGGTGAACGCCGCCACGCTGGACGGCGCCGGCACGCTGCGCATCTGGTGGAGCGTGGTGCTGCCCATGCTGCGGCCGGCGCTCGCCGCCATCGCCATCCCCGTGGCGGTGGGCGAATGGAACAACTTCCTGTGGCCGCTGCTGGTCGTCAACGACGCGGCCACGCTGACCCTGCCGCTGCAACTCGGCAAGATGGCCGGCGACCTGAGCTTCAACCCGCAGTCGGCCGCCGTGCTGATGGCGGGCTCGCTGCTCGCGTCGCTGCCGGCCGTCGTGCTCTTCCTGATTTTTCAAAAGCAGTTCGTTGCCGGGCTGCAAGCGGGCGCTACCAAAGGTTGATATGAACTGGTTGAAAGGATTTGCGTTGGCTTTGTCTTTGACGCTCCCGGCCGTGAGCCATGCAGATGCACGATTGACCGCCGTCATGCAGCGGCTGGAGGCCGGCGAGCCCATCACCCTCGCCACCCTCGGCGGCTCCATCACCACCGGCTATGCCGCCCAGCCCCCGCGCGAGAAGGGCTGGGCTGCGCTGCTGGCCCGGTCGCTGGGCCCCAAGGTCAAGTTGGTCAATGCCGGCGTCAGCGGCACGGACTCGGCCGCCGGCGTGCAGCGGCTGCAAAGCCAGGTGCTGGATGCACAGCCTGACCTCGTCATCGTCGAGTTCGGCGTCAACGACCAATGGCTGGACCCCGCCGTGCGCGGCAGCAGCTACGAGGCCATCCTGCGCAAGCTGCTGGGTGCAAAGAAGCCGCCCGCCGTCGTCGTGCTGGGGCTGACGCAGCAGGGCAACCAGCCGCGCGACGCGACCGATATTCAGTTGAAGCTGGCCGCGCACTACGGCTTGGCCGCACTGGACTTCGGCCGCTGGATGCAGGCCCGCGTGGATGCCGGGCAAGACCGCTGGGCGGCGCTCTACGACGAGCCCGTGCATCCCAATGCGACCGGCCACCAGCGCATTGCCCAGGCGCTGGCCGAGACGCTGCGCGCCAACCGCGCAGCCGCCGCCGCCAGGCTCCTGCCCGAGCCGCTGTTCGGCCGTGCCCACGAGTTCACGCGGCTGCTGATGGGCGACACGCTCAAGCCCTATCAGTCGCGCAACTTCGAGCGCGGCGGCGAGGTGCACCCGGAGTGGACCGGCCAGCTGCCCGGCTGGGTCAGCAAGGCCGACGACGCCGAGGCCCGCTTCCTCGTCTACGGCAGCGAGATCGCCGTCTTCCATGCCGAGAGCGAGCACTATCGCAACCTCGAAGCCCGTGTGGACGACGGCCCCTGGGTCACGCTGCAAGGCCATGTGCCCGACCGCAAGGGCTATCTCGGCTGGCACTACAAGGTGGTCGGCCGCGACCTCGAACCCACTGCCCACCTGCTGCTGGTGCGCGTGCGGCGCGACGAATGGGAAGGCAGTGGCCACCCGGCGAGCTTCCTGGCCGTGATGTCCGCCGGCATCCTGCCGCCCGCGCTGCGCGCCAGCGACTTCGTGCGCGAGGCGCCGACGAACCGCATGGGCCTCATCCCCGCCAACGACCCCAAGCTGCGCTGGGTCGGCCGCATCGGCCCGGGCCCGCTGCCCTCGTCCAAGCTGCTGGCCTGGAGCGGCAGCGAACTGCGCGCCCGCTTTACCGGCCGCGAGCTAAGCCTGGAGTTCTCGTCCACGCACTGGGGCACCAGCCACTTCAGCGTCGAGATCGACGGCAAGGTGCGTCCGCTGGCCGTGCCGGGCAACGGCTGGACCATCTGGCGGCTGCGCGAGCCGCTGGCCGACGGTGAACATGCGCTGCGCCTCATCAAGCGCACCGAGGGCTCGATGGCCGAGGTGTCCTTGCACGGCCTGCGCCTGGCCGACGGCGGCAAGCTGCTGGACCCGCCGCCGGCCCGCCCGCTGAAGCTGGAGTTCTACGGCGACTCCATCACCGCCGGCGCCTGCAACGGCGACGTTGCCGACGACCAGTACGAAGACCTCTACCCCCACGACGGCACGCGGGCCTATGGCGCGGTGACGGCCGAGCGCCTGGGCGCGGACTACGTCGGCATCGCCATCAGCGGCATCGGCATCACGGCCACCTGGCACGACCTGCTGATGCCGCAGATCTGGGATCGCGATGCCCCGCGCAAGGACGCCGCAGTCGCCCCACCCGACCCGCGCGCACCGGATGTCGTGCTTCTGAATCTCGGCCAGAACGACCACGGCTTCCCGGCCTCCAAGGGACAGGCCATAGCCGCCGACTTCGGTCCGCGCTACCTGGCCTTCGTGCGCCAGCTGCGCGGCCGCTACCCCAACGCCAAGATCGTGCTGCTGATGGGCGGTATGTCGGCGCCGCAGGAGCAACCGGCCATCCCGCGCGCCGTGCAGCAGGCCGTGCAGACGCTGCAAAGCGAAGGCGACCGCAAGGTCTGGTCCTACCGCTTCCAGGCCTTCGCCTGGGCCCATCCGCGCATCGACGTCCACGCGCAGATGGCTGACGAGCTGACCCGCTTCCTGAAAACCGAGGTGCTGAAGTGAACATCCCCGATCTACGCAAGCCCGAGGCGCTGTGGGCCCACATGCGCCACACGCTGGCCTTCTACGCGCCGCGCGTGAAGGATCCAACCGGTGGCTGTTTCCAGTTCTTCAAGGACGACGGCACGGTCTACGACCGCCGCACCCGCCACCTGGTGAGCAGCACACGCTTCGTCTTCAACCATGCGCTGGCCTGGCGCTGGTTCGGCGGGCCTGTGGACGACGTGGCCCACGCATTGGCCTTCGTCAACCAAGCCCACGCTCAACCCCAGGGCGGCTACGCCTGGGTGCTGGACTGGCAGGACGGCCGCGCCAGCGTCACCGATGGCACCAACCACTGCTACGGCCTGGCCTTCGTGCTGCTGGCCAACTCGCACGCGGCCGAGGCCGGAGTGCCCGGCGCACGCGAAGGCATTAGCGCCACCTTCGAGCTGATGGAGCAGCGCTTCTGGGAGCCGTCTCACGGGCTCTACGCCGATGAGGCAACGCCCGATTGGCAGGTCGGCAGCTACCGCGGCCAGAACGCCAACATGCACGCCTGCGAAGCCATGCTGGCCGCCCACGCTGCTACCAGCGAGGCACGCTACCTCGACCGTGCGTTGACGCTGGCCACCTCCATCGCGCAACGTCAAGCCGCCTTGGCCGACGGCCTGGTCTGGGAACACTACAAGACCGACTGGACGCCCGACTGGGACTACAACCGCGACGACAAGACCAACATCTTCCGGCCCTGGGGCTTCCAGACTGGCCACCTCACCGAGTGGGCCAAGTTGCTGCTGATGCTGGAGCGCCGCCTCAGTGACGCCGCGCCAGACTGGCTCTACCCGACCGCCCGCCGCTTCTTCGACACCGCCATGAAGCATGGTTGGGACGAGGTCAACGGCGGCCTCGTCTACGGCTTCGCCCCCGGCGGCGAAGTCTGCGACGGCGACAAGTATTTCTGGGTGCAGGCCGAAAGCCTCGCCGCCGCCGCATGGCTGGCCGTGCGCTCTAACGACGAGACCTACTGGCAGTGGTACGACCGGATCTGGGCCTATGCCTGGCAGCACTTCGTCGACCACGAGCACGGCGCCTGGTACCGCATCCTGAAGCCCGACAACGCCAAGCTCACCGACGAGAAAAGCCCCGCCGGCAAAACCGATTACCACACCATGGGCGCCTGCCAGGACGTGCTCGCCGCCCTCGGCGTGCAGCCGCCCGCCAAGGAACCCGCATGAAAAAAACGCTGATCTGCACCGCCCTGCTCGCCGCCGCTGCGGTCGCCCAAGCCGCCCCGCTGGAATGGCGCGGCATCAGCCTGTCCAGCGCCGAATGGGGCGAGAAGCTGCCCTTCCCCGGCGTCTACGGCAAGGACTACGTCTACCCGAGCGTGGCCAGCACGGCCTACTACCAGGCCAAGGGCATGAACGTCATGCGCATCGGCTTCCGCTGGGAACGCCTGCAGCCCACGCTGAGCGGTGAGCTCGACGCAGCCGAGCTGGCCCGCCTGCGCGAGTTCGTCGACGGCACGACCGCACGGGGCCTCTACGTGCTGCTGGACCCGCACAACTACGCCGCCTACAAGGAGGTGCACGTCGGCAAGCCCGAGGTGCCCTTCGCCGCCTTCGCCGACTTCTGGCGCCGCCTGGCCCTGCAGTTCAAGGCCAATCCCAAGGTGCAGTTCGGCCTGGTCAACGAGCCGCGCAACATGCCCACCGAAACCTGGGGCCAGGCCGCGCAAGCCGCCGTCGACGCGATCCGGGCGACGGGCGCGACCAACCTCATCACCCTGCCCGGCAACGGCTACACGGGTGCCTGGAGCTGGTTCGAGAGCAAGTGGTACGGCACACCCAACGCCGAGGTCATGGGCAAGGTGCGCGACCCGCTGGACAACATGGTGTTTGAGGTGCACCAGTACTTCGACAAGGACGGTTCGGGCACCAGCGCCGAATGCGTCAGCCCCGAGATCGGCGTCGAGCGGCTGCAGCGCTTCACCGCCTGGCTGAAGGCAAACAAGAAGCGCGCCATCCTGGGCGAGCTGGGCGGCGGCGCCAATGCCGTCTGCGAGCAGGCCGTGAACGGCGCGCTCAAGCATCTGCAGGCCAACGCCGACGTCTGGGCCGGCTGGCTGTGGTGGGCGGGCGGCCCGACCTGGGGCGACTACTTCCYGTCGCTCGAGCCGGGCGCTGCGGCCAAGGACAAACCGCAGATACGCTGGCTGGAGCCGTACCTGAAATAAAAAAAGCGGGCCGAGGCCCGCTTTTCGTTTTCAGTCTCTCGACTTAACGGCCGAAGCCGCCCTTGCGCGGGCCGCCGAAGCCAGGCTTGGGGCCGCCGAAGGAAGGCTTGCCACCGGGTGTGAACGGACGGTCACCACGCGGCGCGAAACCACGGTCGTCGCGGGGCTGGAAGCCACGGTCGTCCTGGCGCGGTGCGAAGCTGCGCTCGTCACGCGGCTGGAAGCCTTGCTCGGCACGGGGTGCAAAGCCACGGTTGTCGCCCTGGGGCTGGAAGCCACGGTCGTCGCGCGGAGCAAAGCCCTCGCGGCGCGGCTCGCCACTGAAAGGCGGGCGGCCGCCACCGGCGTTGAAGTTGCCACGAGGGCCATCTTCACGACGGAAAGGCTTGTTGCCGAAGCCGGGACGGCCACCGCCGCCACCGAAATGGCCGCGCGGGCCACGGTCGTCGAAGGAGCCAGCCGGGCGCGGCGGGAAGATGCGCGGCTCTTGCGTCTTGGGTTCCAGGCCAGCGATCTGCTGCACGGGAATCGTCTGCGTCGTGAACTGCTGGATGCGGCGGATCATGGACACGTCGTCACGCAGGCCCAGCGTGATCGCCAGACCCTGGCGGCCGGCACGTCCGGTGCGGCCGATGCGGTGGACATAGTCCTCGGCCTTCATCGGCAGGCCGTAGTTGATGACGTGGCTGATGGTCGGCACGTCGATGCCGCGGGCGGCAACGTCGGTGGCCACCAGCACGCGCACCTGCTTGTTGCGCAGGGCTTGCAGCACGCGGTTGCGCTTGCCTTGGGGCATGGCGCCGTGCAGCGGGGCGACCGAGTGGCCGATTTCGGCCAGGCGCTCGGCCAGCCAGTCGGCGTCACGCTGGGTGCTGGTGAAGACGACGGCCTGCTCCATCTCCGGCAGGGCCAGGATGGATTCCAGCAGCTGGTCCTTGTGGTGGGGGTTGTCGGCCCAGTGCAGGCGCTGCTCGATGTTCTCGTGCGTGTCGGTGTGGTTGGCGACCTCGATGCGCTGCGGATCCTTCAGCAGGTTCTGCGCCAGGCGGCCGACGTGGCCGGCGAACGTGGCGCTGAACATCACCGTCTGGCGCTCGGGCGGGGTGTTGCCGGCGATCATCGTGATGTCGTCGATGAAGCCCATGTCCAGCATGCGGTCGGCTTCGTCCAGCACCAGCATCTCGACATTGCCCAGCACGCACTTGCCGGAGTTGATGTGGTCGATCAGGCGGCCAGGCGTGGCGATCAGGATGTCCAGGGGGCCCATCAGCTGGCGGATCTGCAGCGGGTAGGGCATGCCGCCCAGCACCGTCGCAACCTTCAGGCCGGGGATGAAGCGGCCGTAGGTCTGTGCGGCCTTGGCGACCTGCATGGCCAGCTCACGGGTGGGGGCCAGCACCAGGATCTTGGGGCCGTAGATCTTGCCCTTTTCGCGCTTCTTGCTGTCGTCGGCACGCGCGGCCAGGATCTTCTCCAGCGCCGGCAGGATGAAGGCAGCGGTCTTGCCCGAGCCGGTGCGCGCCGAGACCATCAGGTCCTTGTTGGCGATGGCAGCGGGGATGGCGAGCGTCTGCACGTCGGTGGCGTTCTCGTAGCCGGAATCTTTCACGGCCTTCAGCACAACTTCGTTCAGGCCCAGGGTATCGAAACTCATCTCGTTCTTTCGTGGTCATTCACGCCGCGCAGGCAAAAGCGCAGCGCCGAGGGGCAGTAGGTGCCCTTCGGAATCATCATCAAGTCGCTGGGAGATAGATCAGCTCGCGTCGTGCGGCTCGGGCTTGTTACAGCAACCCGGGTGCGGCGCGGGGGAACAGTCAGTCAAAGCGACGGCTTCATCGCCGCCGACCGATCCGTGTTCGGAGTTCGATGCCGGCTTGAATGCGCTGATCGAACGAGGTCAGAGGAGACGTGGAACACCTGGAGTTTGCCTCCAGGCGAAGCCGCGACTGTAGCACAGCTCAGGGTTTTTACTCAAGCACTTTGAATAAGTGCCGCAGTGAGCCAGCCGCGCAGGCTGTTGAAAAATGCCAATCCTGAAGCGCGGGCCAGGTCATCGCGGGTCAGGCGGGACTCCTTGATGCGCCCTTGCGCCAGCAGTTCGGCGCGCAGCACACCCGGCAGCAGGCCGGCGGCCAGCGGCGGCGTCAGCCATTGGCCGTCGAGTTGCAGGGCGAGGTTGCCGAAGCTGCACTCGGTCAGCTCGCCGGCCTCATTCCACAGGATCACGTCGAAGGCCTCGGCCGGCTTGGCGAAGGCATACAGCTCGCGGCGGGTCGTCTTGTGGGCGAGGAACTCGGCGCGGGGGCCGAGCGTCGAGACGGGGCTGTCGGCCAGCGCCAGGCGCACGGATTCGGCCGTGGGCGTGAAGGCGGCCAGCGTGTGGGCGAGGCGGCCTTCGGCGTCGCAGGTCAGGCGCAGGCGCCAACTGCCTTGCAGGTGGGTCGCGGCCACGGCCTTCAGGTGAGCGCGCGCCTCGGCCAGCGAGAAGCGCAGTCCGAAGTGGCGTGCCGTGCGCTGCATGCGGGCCAGATGCGCATCCCCACGCTGGGCTACACCGTCCTCCAGCCGCAGCGTCTCAAGCGCCTCGACGGGCGCCTCGGCGCGCGCGAGGAAACGCGACTTGGCCCGCCACTCAGCGATCTCGGCGGCGGGCTCGCTGTCCAGCGTGATGGCGCTGCCGATGCCGCAGGTGAGTTGGTCATCGCCGAACTCGACGGTGCGTATGGGCACGTTGAAGGTCGCGACACCGCCCGGCTGGATCAACCCCAGCGCGCCGCAGTACCAGCCGCGCGCCGAGGGCTCCAGCTCGCGGATGACCTGCATCGCCCGCACCTTGGGCGCGCCGGTCACCGAGCCGCAGGGGAACAGCGCCGCGAACGCATCCGCCAGCGTCAACCCGGCTCGGCTGACCGCCGTGACGGTGGACGTCATCTGCCAGACCGTCGGCAGCGCGTGCAGCTCGAACAGGCGCGGCACGCGCACGGTGCCCAGCTGCGCGACGCGGCTCAGGTCGTTGCGCAGCAGGTCCACGATCATCAGGTTCTCGGCGCGCTCCTTCTCGCTGGTGCGCAGGTGCTGCTGTGCGGCCTCGTCGTCAACGCGGTCACGGCCGCGCGGCGCGGTGCCCTTCATCGGCTGGGCGGCCAGCAGCCAGCTCGCCTTGGCGCCGGGCACGGGGCGCCAGTCGAAGAACAGCTCGGGCGACACGCTGGCCGCGCCGGCCTCGCGCAGGAACAGGCTGAAGCCGCCCGGCTGGCTGGCGTGCAGCGCGAGGAAGAGTTGCTCGGGGTCGAGCGCGCCGGCCGCCGCGCGCAGCCGCGTCGTCAGGTTGACTTGGTAGCAGTCGCCGGCGCGGATGTAGTCGCGGATGCGCTCGATGGCAGTGGTCGCGTCGGGCTCGGCGTCGTTCCAGCCGAGGAAACCGGTGTGCGCAGCGGCCTCCTCGGCCCAAGGCTCTGGTGCCGTGTCGTAGACGGCGAACTCGGCCAGCGGCGCGGTGGCCGCGTGGGTCGCCAGCACCTTGTCGAACGCCGCAGCCGCTTCGTAACGCAAGCCGCCCAGAACCCACGCGCCGGCTCGCGCGGCGGCCTCCGCCTCGGCGATGACGCCGCACACTTCGTCCAGCCGCGCCGCACGCAGCCAGCGCGCCGGTGGCGTGCGCCAGGCACCGCGCAGCCGCTCGCCATCCTCGCGAGCCAGCGGATGGCGGGGGAAGTCGAAGGCGGCGTGCAGCACGCGCGCTGAAGGGATCAGGCCAGGTTCAGGAAGTGGGTGCGGTAGTGCACCAGCTCCTCGATGGACTCCTGGATGTCGGCCAGCGCCGTGTGCGCCTGGGCCTTCTTGAAGCCCTCCAGCGCCGACGGCTTCCAGCGCTTGGCCAGCTCCTTCAGCGTCGACACGTCCAGGTTGCGGTAGTGGAAGAAGCTCTCCAGCTCCGGCATGTAGTTGGCGAGGAAGCGCCGGTCCTGGCAGATGCTGTTGCCGCACATCGGGCTCTTGCCCTTGGGCACGTATTGCTTCAGGAAAGCGATGGTCTGAGTGGCGGCATCGGCTTCGGAGACGGTGGAAGCCTTCACGCGGTCGATGAGGCCGCTGCGGCCGTGCGTGCCCTTGTTCCAGGCGTCCATCGCGTCCAGCGTCGCGTCGCTCTGGTGGACGGCGAACACAGGGCCCTGGACGCGGTTCTCCAGATTGGCATCGGTGACGACGACGGCGATCTCGATGATGCGGTCGGTGTCGGGATACAGCCCCGTCATCTCGAGGTCGATCCAGATCAGGTTGTTTTCGCTGAGGGCAAGGGTGTCGGACATGGTGGGCTCACTCTGGGGAGGCAGAATTCTCGCAGCCTAAACTCGCGAGCTATGTCTCCCACGCTGTTGTCACTCGCGTTCGCGGTCGCGCTCGCGGCTTCCCTGCTCGTCAAGTTCTGGCTGTCCTCACGCCAAATCCGCCATGTGGCCGCCCACCGCGGCCAGGTGCCGGCGGCGTTTGCCGGCAGCGTGACGCTCGCCGCCCACCAGAAGGCGGCCGACTACACCATCGCCCGCTCCCGCTTCGGCCTGCTGGCCCTGGCGTTCAACGCCGCCGTGCTGCTGGGCTGGACGCTGCTGGGCGGACTGGACGCGCTGAACGGCTGGGTACTGCAAGCCAGCCGCGCACTGCCTGAAGGCTGGCAGGCGATGGGCTACCAACTCGGCCTGGTCGCGGCCTTCGCGCTGATCGGCTCACTGCTGGACCTGCCCTGGGAGCTGTGGTCCACCTTCAGGATCGAGCAGGCTTTCGGCTTCAACCGCATGACGCTGGGCCTCTACATTGCCGACATGCTCAAGGGCCTGGCCGTGGGCGTGCTGCTGGGCCTGCCCATCCTCGCGCTCATCCTGTGGCTGATGGGCACGGCCGGGCCGCGCTGGTGGCTGTGGGCCTGGGCCGTGTGGATGGGCTTCCAGCTGCTCGTCATGGTGCTCTACCCGACCGTCATTGCGCCGCTGTTCAACAAGTTCGAGCCGCTGACCGACGTGGCGCTGAAGGCGCGCGTCGAACAGCTGATGGCGCGCTGCGGCTTTGCCGCCAAGGGCCTGTTCGTCATGGACGGCAGCAAGCGCTCGGCCCACGGCAATGCCTATTTCAGCGGCTTCGGCCCTGCCAAGCGCGTCGTCTTCTTCGACACGCTGTTAGCCAAGCTCAACGGCGGCGAGGTGGAGGCCGTGCTGGCGCACGAGCTGGGCCACTTCAAGCACAAGCACATCACCAAGCGCATCGCGCTGGCCTTCGCGATGAGCCTGGCCGGCTTTGCGCTGCTGGGCTGGCTGGCGCAGCAGCCGGCCTTCTACCTGGGCCTGGGTGTGCAGCCCAACTTAAGCGCGCCGAACGATGCGCTGGCGCTGATGCTCTTCCTGCTCGCCGGCCCGGTGTTTGGCTTCTTCGTCACGCCGCTGGCCAGCCACTTCTCGCGCCGCGACGAGTTCCAGGCCGACGCCTATGCCCGCGCGCAAGCCAGCGGTGCCGACCTGTCATCCGCGCTGCTCAAACTGCACGAGGACAACGCCGGCACGCTGACGCCGGACCCGGTCTACGCCCGCTTCTATTACTCCCACCCACCCGCTGCCGAACGTCTTGCAGCCCTCGCCTCATGAACGATCTGCTGCTTGCCCAATGTGACCCCAAAGCGCCGCTACTGGACGCCGACACGCGCACGCGCGTGCTGGCCGCCCTGCCCGGCTGGCTGCCCGACCCAGAGGCCAAGCTGATCGGCCGGCGCTTCGGCTTCGCGAACTTCTACCAGGTGATGGCCTTCGTCGACGGGGTCGCCGAGATCGCTCATGCGCAGGACCATCACCCCGAGATGCTCGTCAGCTACGACGCCTGCACCATCAGCTGGACAACCCATTCGCGCGGCGGCTTGACGCTGAACGACGCCATCTGTGCGGCACAAGTGAGCGCGTTGCCCGAAGCGACCGGTACATGAGCAAATTCCAGGCACTGGACCTGGGACTTGTCGTGCGCGGCCACGGCCGCCACTACATCGTCGAGGACGCCGACGGCAAGCGCTTCGTCTGCCACCCGCGCGGCAAGAAGAGCGAGGCGGTCGTGGGCGACCAGGTGCGCTTTGCCGACTCCGGTGACGAAGGCGTCATCGAGGCCGTCGAGCCGCGGCGCAACCTGCTGTTCCGCCAGGACGAGTGGAAGACCAAGAGCTTCGCGGCCAACCTGGACCAGCTCCTCGTGCTCGTCGCCGTCGAGCCGGTGTTCAGCGAATCGCAGCTGACGCGCTCGCTGATTGCCGCCGAGTCGGCCGGCATCCGCATGGCCATCGCGTTGAACAAGACCGACCTGCCCGGCACCGATTCAGCCCGCGAACGCCTGGCGCCTTATCACGCGATGGGGCTGAAGATGTTCGAGGTCGCGCTCAAGGCCGACCCCGAGGGTTCGCGCGCCACGCTGGACCCGTGGCTGAAGGACCAGCGCACCTTCGTGCTCGGCCCCAGCGGCACGGGCAAGAGCACGCTGATCAACCTGCTTGTGAAAGATGCGAAGGCCCAGATCGGCGAGATCTCGCAAGCGCTCAACTCGGGCCGCCACACGACGACGACGACACAGTGGTACTGGACCGACGAGACGCGCACGACGGCACTCATCGACTCGCCCGGCTTCCAGGAGTTCGGCCTGCGCCAGATCAACGCCGCCGAGCTGTGGCGCTGGATGCCTGACCTGCGCGAGCACGCCAACTGCCGCTTCGCCAACTGTTCACATATTCACGAACCCGACTGCGGCGTGCGGGCGGCGGTCGATGCGGGCTTGATCAGTGCGGGCCGATACCGCATATATGGCGAGATCCTCGAAGAACTCCAACGCAAGACCTGGTGAAGCCCGCTCTCCTGACGCTTTGCGCCGCCGCGCTGCTGGCCGGCTGCGCCTCTGCCCCCGTTGCTCCGCCGCCTGCCTCTGAAGGCTGGCAGGCACTGCACTTGCCCGGCAAGACCGCCACCCGCTACAACTGGACCGAGAAGGATGGCCGCCCGGCGCTGGAGGCCGCGTCCGACCGCTCGGCCAGCATCTGGCGCAAGCGCCTGCAACCGTCGCTGGCGCAGATCGGCGAGGTCAGCTTCTCGTGGTGGGTGCAGGCCCTGATGCCCAATGCCAGCGTCGCCGACATCGACCGCGAGGACGCCGTGGCGCGCGTCATCTTCGGCTTCGGGGGCGACACCGACAAACTGCCGCTGCGCACGCGCATGAAGTTCGAGCTCGCCCAGGCGCTGACCGGCGAGCTGCCGCCCTACGCCACGTTGATGTATGTGTGGGACAGCAAGCTGCCCATCGGCACGGTCGTCGTCAACCCGCGCAGCGACCGCATCCGCAAGATCGTCGTCGACTCCGGCCCGGGCGAGCTGCGCCGCTGGCGCGACCACCGGCGCGACCTGGCCGCCGACTTCCGGCTGGCCTTCGGCGAGGAGCCGGGGGCACTGATGTCCATGGCCGTCATGACCGACAGCGACAACAGCCGCGCGTCGGCCAGGACCTGGTACGGGACGGTGGAGCTGACAGCGCCGCCGGTCAGCGCTGGGGCGGCTGCAGGGGTGGCTGCAGGGGTAAGGGCACCGGGTCCTTGACCTCACGAGCCTCGATGTCGACGACATCGCGCGCCGCAGGCGCCTGTGGCCGCCGCGGCGCCCAGGGGTTCTGGTTCATGCGGAACTGCACAATGGGCTTGCGGCCGGTCAGCAGACTGACGAGCAGGAAGACCACGAAGGCCACGACCGCAAACAGGAAGAGGCCGAGGCCGATGACGGCGCCGAGGATCAAGACGGCGCAGCGGAAAAGTAGACGAAACAAGGGCATGGCGGAATTGTGAAGGCAGGCGTTCAACATCGCCGGCCAGAGCATGCTCACAGCAGCCGTCTCAGGAAAGAGGTCATGGTGGCGGCGCTTGCTGCCGGGGCCGCCTGCAGCAGCCCGTGCTGCCCCGGCAGGCACGTGACGATGGTCTGCGGTCTCAGCAGCTGAATATCCGCGGCCGCGGCCGGTGGCACGATACGGTCCTGAGCGGCCTGGAGATAGAGAAGCGGCGCACGCACGGTGCCAAGCTCGCCCGTGACGTCGACCGTCATCACCATCCGCAATCGCGCCCGCAGCACGGCGGCAGGCAGGCTGGCCAGCGCCGTCGCCAGCAAGGCCTTGGACTCGACAGGCGGGTTGCTGCCGAGCAAGGCCTGCGCCGTGAGGCTCGATGGCAGCACAGCGGGAGACGGCAGCCAGGCTATCAGGCCGCCCAACCGCGCCAGGCCCGGGCGCGGGTTGCGCGCGAAGCTGCAGCACAGCACCAGTGCCTTGAGCCGCGCGCCCAAGAGGGCGGCGAGCCGGATCGCAATCGGGCCGGAGAAGGATTCGCCCAGCACGACGACAGGGCCGTCGGCCGGCAGGGCCTGGGCAGCCAAACGGGTCAACGCGTCGTAGCCGGCGTCTGCGTCCATCGGGTAGGCGAAGACGAGCGGCCGCCATTCCTCTGGCAGTTCGCGCAGAAACGGCTGGAACAGCGTGCCCGTGCCATCCAGGCCGGGCAGCAGCACCAGCGTCGTCATGCGCCGGTGAGGCTCAACCGCGCCCGACGAAAGGCATCTGCGTGGCCATCACGGTGATGGACTGCACATTGGCCGACAGCGGCAGGCCGGCCATGTAGACGACGGCACGGGCGACGTCCTGGACGTCCATGCGCGGCTCCACGGCGATCTGGCCGTTGGCCTGAGGCACGCCGCGCAGCATCTTCTCGGTCATCTCGGTGGCGGCGTTGCCGATGTCGATCTGGCCAGCCGCAATGTCGAAGGCGCGGCCGTCCAGGCTGAGCGACTTGGTCAGGCCGCTGATTGCGTGCTTGGTGCTCGTGTAGGGCGCCGTGTTGGGCCGCGGCGAGTAGGCCGAGATGGAGCCGTTGTTGATGATGCGACCGCCGCGCGGGTCCTGCGACTTCATCAGCGCGAAGGCGGCGCGGGCGCAGAGGAAGCTGCCGGTGAGGTTGGTGTCCACCACGGCGCGCCACTGGGCCACGGTCAGCTCGTCAATGGGCACGGCCGGCGCGCCCATGCCGGCGTTGTTGAAGAGCAGGTCGAGGCGGCCGAAGCGGTCGCGCAGCGTGGCGAAGGCGGCGTCGACCTGCACCTCGTCAGTGACGTCGGTGGGCAGCACCAACGCGTCTTCGAGCGTCTCGCGCAGCGCCGCCTCGCGGCGGCCCATCAGCGCGAGCGTCCAGCCCTCGGCGGCCAGTGCACGGGCCACGGCCCGGCCTATGCCCGAACCGGCGCCGGTGACGAGGGCGACCTTCATCAGTTCCCCAGCGGCGTGACCAGCGAGCGCTGCACCCAGCCGGTGAAGTTGGCCGAATCGACCTTGACGAAGCCGTCCTTGACCTCGCCGGTGGCGACCAGTTCGTCGCTGCGGTTCAGCGTGGCCACGACCTTGCCGTCGCGCGACGGCGTGGCGTAGGCCTTCACGTTGGAGATCTTGGGCGCCAGCATCTGGCCGGCATTGATGGGTGCGCCGGCCTGCGTGGAGGCGGCCGCGTTGGCGTCGCCGGCAGCGCTGCCGCCGCGCACGAGGCTGGCCTGGTCGCGGATGGTCAGCACGATCTTGTTGTAGTTGTCCAGGAAGCTGGCCGCGATGAGCTTGCCTTCCGCCGTGCTGGTGTAGCCGCCCGCGCCAGCGACGCCGCCGCCGCCGAAGCCCCAGCCGCCGATGGAGAAGTCGGTCTTGCTGGCCTTGCCCTCGGCTGCGGCGACCTGGATGCTGGAGCGCACGTCGGCAATCAGCAGGCTGGTGGAGGCGTCCTTGAACTTCAGGCCGCCGGCGATGGCGCCGATGATGCCCAGCTTCCCGCCCAGGAAGCCGCCGAGGCCGCCACTGGTGTTGGCGCCGATCTGCACATTGGGCGTCATGACGAAATCGGCCGCCTGCATCTGGCCCTTGCCGACGTTGGACTCCTGGCGCATTTCACCGGCCGCGGYGAGCGAGCGCTCCTGCTGCAGGTTCTGCATCGCCTGGCCGCGCTCGACAACGTCGAAGCAGCCGGACTGCTGGATCATCATGCGCAGCAGCGCCGAGGGCGAACCCAGGCCGTACTGGGAGATGTGGTTCCAGCCGTGCTGCGGTTCGGCCACGGCGATGACGCCCAGCTTCTTCGTGCACTTCTCGACGCTGGAACCAGCTTCTTGTGCCTGCGCAGCCGTCGACAGGCCAGCCAGCATCAGGGCATACAGGGTCGTCTTGTTCATGTCGCTCCTCTTGGTCACTTTGAGAACCGGTGATTGTGCCCAGGGGGCACGGCCGCGATCATCCTCAGCCCAAAGGGGCCGTGTCGCCTGGATCAGGGGCGCAGCACCAGGCGATGCGCCGGCTCACCGGGCAGGAAGGGCAGCGCCTCGCCGGCCAGCCAGGTGGCGTGGTCGGCACGGTAGAAGGGTGACATGGGGTGGCCGCTCTGGCCACCCGGGATGACCAGCAGGCCCTTCTCCTCATGGCCGGGCGAGACCACCATGCGCTCGCTCTGGCCGTGGCCGTGGTTGTGCACGCGCGGCATGTGGGCGTCGCCGGCCATGCCTTGGGAGGCCTGGTCCAGCCAGCGCGACAGGGCAGGCACAGCCAGGCTGAGCGGGTGGCGCATGCTGGTGCCGTTGTCGGCGCCCCAGGTGGCGTTGGCCAGGCTGCCATGCTTGGCCAGCAGCTCCTTGCGGCTGTCCAGCACGGCGCGCTGGAGCAGCTCGGGCCAGCTCTTGAAGGCGCCGGGCAGGGTGTCAGGCCGCGCGGCCTGGATGAGGGCCCAACCAGGCGTCTCGGGCACCATCTTCAGATCGCGCGGCTTCATGCCCTGGGCCTCCATCAGCCCGGCAAGCGGCCCGAAGATGTGCATCAGCGCCTGTTCGCGGAAGTCGCGCACGAGCAGGTAACCGACCGCGTCGGGCCGCGCCGCATCGGCACTTTTTTCGACCTCGGCGCGGTAGTCGGCCAGGCCGTTGGCGGCCACGAAATCGGGCGTCAGCACCTGGCTCAGCAGCAGCTGGCGCCAGCGTTGCAGGAAGAGCGCCCGGTGGTCGAGCTGGATGGCGTGCAGGCCGGCCTCGTCGAACTTGTCCTGAGCGCGCAGGCCGTCGCGGATCTGCTGGCCACGGGCGCCCAGATCCCAGCCGCCGTTGGCGACGATCTTCATGGCCTCGCCGCCCACCATGCGCGAGTTGGCCGTCCACAGCCGCCCGTCGGCCGGATCGACGATGCTGGGCTGCTCGGCCGCCGTCAGATACCCCTGCCAGCGCGGGCGGCCGTCGCTCCAGTCCTGCGGGCGGTCGATGTCGTCGCTGGCGACGCGCCTGGGGATGGCGCCGATGACGGTCCAGGCGATGCGGCCGGTGGCATCGGCCACCAGCAGGTTCTGGTGCGGCACGCCGGTGCCGGCGGCGATGCGCAATGCCTCGTCGACGCTGGCGGCCGTCTCCATCTGCATCAGGCGCAGGTTCATGCCCTCCACGTCATGCGCGACCCAGCGCAGCGCATGGGCCTGGCCCTTGGGCGCCGGCAGCGGCATCACGGGCCCCCACTCGCTCTCCAGCACTTCGTGGTCGACCGGCGGCTGGCCGGCAATCTCGATGCGCTCGATGCTGCGCCTCAGCGGCTTCTCCACGCCGCCGGCCAGGTAATGGGTGCCGGCTGCGTTGAGCCTGAGCGTGACCACATCAGCCCAGTCCGAGGTCGTGTTCGTGAAGCCCCAGGCCACGCGGCCGTTGCTGCCGACGATGAGCAGCGGCGTGCCGGGCAGCGTGGCACCGGCGATGTCGTGGGCGCCGGCAGCGTCCTTCCACTTCATGCGTGCCTTGAACCAGGTGCCGGGCGAGCGCAGGCCCAGATGCATGTCGTCCGCGACGATGGCCCGCCCGTCGGCGCCATGGGCGGCGGCCACGGCGAAGTTGTTGCTGCCGAGGTCGCGCGAGTCCTGCAGGCGGCAGTCGCTGCACGCCGTCTTGGCCACGCGCAGCGCCTCGGGCAGCGGGCCGGCGGGCAGCGGCACGGCGGCCACGCGGCTGTCGTCCATGGCGGCCTGCCAATCGGCGCTGTGCTGCGTCAGGAAGGCATACCAGTCGGCGGGCACGGCGTCATGCAGCAGGCCCGTGGCGACATCGTCGCGGCCTTGCGAGCTCTGCAGGTCGAGGTACATGCCGTAGGCGACCAGCACCGTGTCGGCGGCCAGCCAGGACCTGGGCTGCTGGCGCAGCAGCAGGTACTCGGGCGGGCGGCCGCCGAGTGCGCCCAGGCCGGCGTTGACGCCGCTCACATAGGCGTCCAGCAGCGCGCGTTCCTCGACCGGCAGCGCGGCAATGCCTGCTTCAGCGCGGTGGCGGAAGCGGTGCACGCGGCGCGCCTTGTCCAGTGGCAAGGCCTTGGCGCCCACCAGCGCCGACAGCTCGCCGGCCGCGTTGCGCCGCATCAGGTCCATCTGGAAGAAGCGCTCCTGCGCATGCACGAAGCCGAGTGCGCGTGCCACGTCCAGGCGGTTCTCGGCCGTGACGGTGGCGTAGCCGCGCGCATCGCGCTGCGCTTCGGCCGGTGCGCTGAGGGCCGGCACGGTGCGCTCGCCGTCAAGCTGGGCTAGGCTGGAACGCAGAGTCAGCCACAACGCCAACCCAACCAGCACGATGAGCAGCAGCAGGCCCGCGAGGATGCGTTTCAGCCACCGCATCAGAAGGTGCCCGGGTAGCTGCCCCCGTCGAGCAGGATGTTCTGCCCCGTCAGGTAGCCGGCATGGGCGCTGCACAGCATGGCGCAGATGGCGCCGAACTCGGCCGCCGTGCCGAAGCGCTGCGCGGGGATGGCCGCGCGGCGTTTGGCAGCGAGCTCATCCACGCTGATGCCGGCCTTGGCCGCACCGGACTTGAAGCCGTTTTTCAATCGGTCGGTATTGAAGGCGCCGGGCAGCAGGTTGTTGATGGTCACGTTGGCGCCGGCCAGGCGCGGCTGGCGGGCCACGCCGGCGACGAAACCCGTCAGCCCCGAGCGAGCGCCGTTGGACAGGCCCAGCGTGTCGATGGGCGCCTTCACGGCGCCGGAGGTGATGTTGACGATGCGGCCGAAACCGCGCGCCGCCATCGCATCGACCGTGGCCTTGATGAGGTCGATGGGCGTCAGCATGTTGGCTTCCAGCGCCGCCAGCCACTGCTCGCGGCCCCAGTCGCGGAAGTCCCCGGGCGGCGGGCCGCCGGCGTTGTTGATGAGGATGTCGACCTGCGGACAGGCCGCCAGTGCGGCAGCGCGGCCCTCGGTCGTGGCGATGTCGCCGGCCACGGTGCGCACCTCGACGGCCGGGTTCAGCGCCCGCAGCGCCTGCGCCGTGGCGAGCAGATCTGCCTCGCCGCGCGCCGTGATGACGACGTTGACGCCCTCGCCCACCAGTGCCTCGGCGCAGCCGCGGCCAAGGCCCTTGCTCGCCGCGCAGACCAGCGCCCAGCGGCCATTCAATCCCAGATCCATGTCAGCTCCCCGGCCGCAGCAGGCGGCCTCAGCAGGCCTGCATCATCGCGCGGTCAGGCGCTGCGCGCCCTGGTCAGCGTTTGAACTTGCCGTCTTCCGAGACGATGGACACGTCGGTGTATTCCAGGCCGCTGTGCTCCTTCTCGGTGTAGTGCACCTGCAGGCCGCCCAGGTCGATGCGGGCACCGTCCAGCGCCTTGACGAAGCCGTCGCGGGTGGTGTCCTTGCCGGCGCGCTTGAGCGTCTCGACCACCAGCTTGGCAGCGGCAAAGCCTTCGATGTGAGCCGGCGTCAGCTCGTTGCGGCCGGAGGACTTGGCCAGGCTCAGGGCCTCGCGCACCATCAGGTTGGCGGTGGAACGCTCGTAGGGGAAGAGCTGGGTCACAACGACGCCGCGGCCATGCTCGCCCAGCGCCTTCACGAAGTCGGCCGAGGCGTTGTTGGACAGCGTCGCGACATGGGCCGTCGAGCCGGCCGCACGTAGCGCCTGCACGCCCTCGACGACGGCATAGGACGGGCCGATCAGCACGACGGCCTCGATGCCGGCCTTGGCGATGGCCTGCATGGTTGGCGTGAGGTCGGGCTTGTTGCGATCGAAGCGCAGGTTGGACAGGGCGCGCAACTTGAGGTCGTCCAGGCCCTTGATCGCGCCCTTGCCGGCATCGTTGCCGAAGGGGTCGTTGACCTGCACGATGGTGATGCGCTTGACGCCGATGCCGGCCAGATGCTTGACGGCGCGCTCGGCCTCCTTCTGGTAGCTGGCGCGCAGGTGGAAGACATAGGGCTGCACCGGTTCGTGCAGGCTGATGGCACCGGTGGCCGGCGCCACAAGGGCAAGCCTGTTCTCCTTCAGCACCGGCAGCAGGGCCTCCGTGGGGCCGGTGCCGCGGCTAAGCATCAGCGCCAGCACGCCCTGGCTGGCCAGCGACTTGGCCTGGGCCACGGCCGTGGCGGGGTCGTACTTGTCGTCCATGGTGACGAGTTCGATGTTCTGGCCCTTGATGCCGCCCTGGGCATTGACCGAATCGAAGTACAGGCGCGCGCCATCGGCGCTCTCCTGGACGACGCCGGCCACGGGGCCGGAGAAGCCCGCCACCATGCCGATGCGCAACACGCTTTGCGCAAACGCGCTTCCCATCCCGATGCAGGCCACAAGCCCCACCGCCAAGCCGACCCAACGCTTCACTTTTGTTCTCCATAGCAGCGCCGCTAAGACGCGCTGGCGGCGCATTGTGGGGCCAGCCCCCCTAGGCGCTGCAGCCCCTTCCCCCCAGGAAAAACCCGAGCCTTTGGCACTCCGCATGCGCATTTCGGCCGGATTTCGCAGGCCTACACTCCGGCGGCCTGCCGTGCCCCCTGCGCGGGCCCACCATGCAGGACCGCCCCGCCCCCGCCCCGCACCGCCGCCCATGCCCTTGCCCCCGCCAACGCCGCACCTGTTCGGTTGGCAGCGCAACTCGCTGACCTTCGCCGTCGTCCTGGCCCTGCTGCTGGGCTTGTTGCTGCCCACGACGGCCGTGCTGCTCTACGACGTGCAGGCGGCCCGCGAGACGGCCATGGAGGACTTGAAGCGTGACCTCGCCCGCACCAGCGAGGTCATGTCGCTGTCGCTGGCCGAGCCGGTCTGGCAGGTCTCGCCCGATCTCGCCGAGCCCATGGTCAAGGCCCAGGTGGACGACCCGCGCTTCGTGGCCGTCAAGGTGGTAGAGCCGGCATCGTCGGCGCCCTTCCTGTCGTTTGAGCGCCGCCAGGAGGCCGACGACCCCTCGCTGACGCTGAGCCAGACCCGCGCCATCCAGCGCGATGGCCGCGAGATCGCCCGGCTCACCATCACCATGACCGCAGCGCCGCTGCTGCAGGCCAAGCGGGCAGAGGGCTGGCGCACCGTCTGGCGCAGCGGACTGACGCTGACGCTGTCCCTGGTGCTGATGCTGTGGGTGCTGCAGCGCTACGTGCTGCGCCCCATGACCGAGCTGACCAGCGCGGCCGAGGCCCTGGCGGCGGGGCGGCTGGAGCAGCCGCTGCGGGTCAGCGGCGCGGACGAGATCGCACGCGTGGGCGGGGCCATGGACCGCATGCGCCAGGCCCTGCTGTCGGCCTTCGAGGCGCTGCGCCAGCACAATCTCAACCTGGAAGAGACCGTCACCCAGCGCACGGCCGAGCTGACGGCCAGCAACGCGGAGTTGTCCGAGGCGCTGGAAACGCTGCAGACGGCGCAGCGCGAGCTGGTCGAATCGGAGAAGCTGGCGTCGCTGGGCCGGCTGGTGGCGGGCGTGGCGCATGAACTGAACACGCCGCTGGGCAATGCGCTGACCGTCGTGTCGGCGCTGGACGACCGCTACAAGCAGCTGGAATCCATGCTGGTCGGCAACGTGCCCATGCGCCGCAGCGTGCTGGAAGAGTTGGCGCGCGACACGCGGCGCGGCCAGGACATCCTGCAGCGAAATGTGCAGAAGGCCGCCGATCTGGTGCGCGACTTCAAGCAGGTGGCCATCGACCAGACCAACGACATGCGGCGCGACTTCGACCTGGGCAAGGTGGTGGAGGACGTGCTGGTGATGGTGGAGCCCAGCTTCAAGCACACGCCCTTCGTCATTACCACCGAGCTCTGCCACGGCCTGATGATGAACAGCTACCCCGGCGCCCTGGGCCAGGTGCTGACCAACCTGCTGATGAATGCGCTGCTGCACGGTTTCGACAACAGCGAGCAGGGCCGTGTGACGGTGCACTGTGCGCCGCTGAACGAGTCCGAGGCAAGCTTGAGCGTCATCGACGACGGCCGCGGCATGGACGAGTCTGTGCGGCGGCGCATCTTCGACCCCTTCTTCACGACCAAGCTCGGCACCGGCGGCTCCGGCCTGGGCATGCACATCGTGCACAGCATCGTGACGAATGTGCTGGGCGGCCAGATCGAGGTGAAGTCCACGCCCGGCCAGGGCACGCAGATGCTGATACGCCTGCCGCTCAACGCGCCTCAGCGCGCCGGCGGCGAGGGTTCAGGGATTCATTGAGACGCGGCGGAAGCCTGCATGGAGGCGGCTTCAACGGCGGCAGTCACCGCAGCGGACGCTGCTTCAGACGCGGCCGGTTCATGCGCTGCGGTCACGTCGTGCTTTTCACCGCCAAGGTCGATGTTGCCGCCGCTCTTGGTCAGGATGAACAGCGCCAGCGCGGCGAACAGGACAAAGCCCACGACGATCTTCCACATGCTTGAGTCTCCAACGTTTAAAGACGCGGATTCTGCGCAGCCAGGCTGACGCTCAACTGAAGGCCAGGGTCTGCGGGCCACCTTCGCTGCTGTAGCTCAGCTCATGGGCAAGGCTGGTGAAGTTGATGCGCAAGGCCGCCCACTCGCCGCCCTGCTGCCAGCGCAGGTGCAGCTCGTCGTCGCCGCCGGGCTCGACGTGGAAGTCACCGCAGAAGGCCGCGTGGCGGTTGCGCAGCTTGATCAACGCTATGAGGCGGCGCACGACCGGGCGCTCGCAGTCGCGGGCGATCTCGTCCTCGCCGTAGTGATGGCGGTTGATGTCGCGGCCGACCTGGCTGCGGGCGAGCAAGTCCATGTCGTTGTGGCCGGCCAGCAGGCCGACGTAATAGACCTGGGGCACGCCGGGCAGGAAGAACTGGATGGCACGGGCCARCAGATAGGCCGTCTCGTCGCGGCCCATCGCGTCGAAGAAGGTGCAGTTGACCTGATAGAGGTCGAGGTTGCTGGCCGCCGCACCGGTGGCCTGACGGCTCTGGCCACCACTGGCCGCGTGGATGCGCTCCACCAGCGCGTCCAGGTCCTCGGGCGGCACCAGGCCGGGGTGGGCGACGCGGTCGCTGGCATCGGCACCGATGTCGATGATGCCGATGCCGTCATGCGTGTCGAGCACGGTCAGCGCATTGGTCGGGCGCACGGCGATCCAGCTCTTCAGCGCGGTGGCCGTGTGGAAGTTGAAGGCATGCAGCACCAGCGGCGGCAGCGCGAAGTCGTAGACCCAGTCCACCTGGCGCGCGATCTCGATCTGGCGCTGGTAGTAGGCGTGGATCTCCACCAGCACTTCGATGCCCAGCGCCCTCGCCTCGGCGGCGAACTCGGCGATGAAGTCGAAGGTCTCGGCCATCATGAAGCAGCTGGCGCCGGCCTTCTTGATGGCGTAGCCGACGGCGTCCAGCCGCACCATGCGGATGCCGTTGCCGGCCAGGGTCTGCAGGATGCTGGCGAGGTAGGCCCGGCCCTGCGGGTGGCACACGGCAATGTCAATTTGCGCGGCGGTGAAGGTCGTCCACAGCATGCGGCGCTCGCCGCTCTTCAGCGTCACCGGCGTCAGCGGCAGGCCGGGGCGCGGGCGGTAGACGGCCAGCAGATCCCGCTCGGTCGCGCCGTCAGGGAAGACGGCGTCCAGCGTCAGGAACAGGCCGGCATAGGCCGAGGCCTCGCCCTTCTCGGCGTAGTCGAGGAACTGCGGCGACGCGCTGGACATGTGGTTGACGATGACGTCGGCCATCACGTCCAGGTCCTTGGTCAGCGCCTTGATGTCGCTCCAATCGCCCAAGCGCGGGTCGACCCGGGTGTGGTCGATGGGATCGAAGCCGGCGTCGGCGCCGTCGATGGCGTCGAAGAAGGGCAGCAGGTGCACGCCGCCGAACACGCCCGCTAGCGGCGAGCCGGGGTCGCTGAGCAGTCGCTTCAGGCGCGCGAGGTCGGTGCCGTCGCGCCGGCCGCCGAGACGGTCGACATAGGTGATGAGCTGGACTTGGTTTTTCATGATTGGGCGGGGCGCACGCGCAGCACGCAGACGGCCGCGATGGCCAGCAGCACGCCCGCGAGGCGGATGACGTTTTCGGGACGGCCGCCGAGCAGGCTGTCGTAGAACAGGGGCAGGGTCACCGCCTGGATCAGCATGGGGATGACGATGAACATGTTGAAGATGCCCATGTAGACCCCAGCGCGCTCGGGCGGGATGCTGCCGGCCAGCAGCACATACGGATTGCCCATGATGGAACCCCAGGCCAGGCCGATGCCGACCATGGGCAGGAAGAGCCAGGTCTTGTCCGTGATGCCGGGCAAGGCCCACATGCCGGCCGCCGCGCAGGCCAGCGCGAAGGCGTGCACCCATTTCGCGCCGAGGCGTTTGGTGAAGGGCACCATCGCGAAGGCGGCGACAAAGGCGACGGCGTTGTAGAAGCCGCCGACCTGGCCGTTCAGCAGCGCCGCGTCACGGAAGCCGGCGCTGTGCGGGTCGTCCGTGCCGAAGACCGTGGCGGCCAGCGTCGGCACGATGTAGATCCAGTAGCACATCATTCCGTACCACTGGAACAGCGCCATCCACCACAGCCGCCGCATCGTGCCGGGCATGTCGCGCAGCGCGGCCCAAATCTCGGCCAGCGTCGCACCCAGGCCATGGGGCAGCGCGCGCAGGCGGGCGATTTCCTCGGCCGGCAGCGGCAGCTCGGGCACGCGACGCACCGACCACCACACCGTCGTGAACGACAGCAGCGCGCCGATGACGAAGGCCAGCGTCGTGACGACCGGGATGCCGTTGGCGCCCAAGGCGTCCTTGTTCATGCCGAAGAAGACCAGCACGCTGGGCGTCAGGTAGGCCAGCGTCTGCGCCAGGCCCGTGAACGAGGCCTGCGTGAGAAAGCCGCTGGCGTGCTGCTCGGGCCGCAGCCGGTCGCTGACGTAGGCGCGGTAGGGCTCCATCGTCACGTTGTTGGCCGCGTCCAGGATCCACAGCAGGCCGGCCGCGAACCACAGCGCCGGGCTGAAGGGCATGGCCAGCAGGCCCAGCGAGCAGAGCAGCGCACCGATCAGGAAGTAAGGCGTGCGGCGGCCCAGGCGGTGGGTCGTGCGGTCGCTCATGGCGCCGATGAGGGGCTGCACCAGCAGGCCGGTGATGGGGCCGGCCAGCCAGAGGTAGGGCAGGCTTTTGCCGTCGGCGCCCAGCATCTGGTAGATCGGGCTCATGTTGGCCTGCTGCAGACCGAAGCTGAACTGGATGCCGAGGAAGCCGACATTCATGTTCACGATCTGGGAGAACGACAGGTGGGGCTTGTTCATGCTCGCGTCTCCGCCGGCAGCACATTCAGTGCTTCGCGCCACGGGGCCAGTAACGCCGGGTCTGCGGGAAGCGGGCCGCGCACGCCGCAGATCATCGCGGCGTAGCGGTTGGCCAGGGCCAGGGTTGCGCCCAGGTCGCGGCCCAGCGACAGGCCTGCCAGCAGCGTGGCCGTGAAGCCGTCACCCGCACCGACGCTGTCGACGACATCGGGCTGAAGCACGCCCTCCCCTGTCGCCAACAACTGACCGTGCTCGCCGTGCAGCGAGTAGCCCGCAGCGCCACGCGTCAGCACCAGGCGCCGCAGTGCGAACCGGGCCATCAGCGCCGGCAGCGTGGGCTCGAACCAGGCGAACAGGCAGCCCAGCTCGTCCTCATTGAGCTTCACCCAGTCGGCCAGCATCAGCGATTCGGCGGCCAGCTCGGGCGAGTCGCCGCCAGGGCGCAGGTTGAGGTCCAGCAGACGGGGGCCCGGCGTTCGTTTGACGGCAACGCGGATGGCGGCGCGCGAGCTTGGATGACGCTGTGCCAAGCTGCCGAAGTAGACGATGCCGTCCCCGGCCGCCAGCGGCTCGAGATGGTCCCAGGCCGCGTCGGCATGGATCTCGAAGCGGTGGCTGCCGCCCACGTCCTCGTGCACGCTGACGCGGCCGGTGGCATGGGTCGCGTCGCGCTGGATGCCGTCGACTGCAAGGCCGTAGCGCCCTGCACTGTCCAGCACGAGGCGGCCCGCTGCGTCATCGGCACCGACGCGGCTGACGAAGCGCACAGGTGCGCAGAACGCCGCCAGCGAGCGCGCCACGTTGAAGGGCGCGCCGCCGGCGACCGGGCCGTCGTGGAACTCGTCCACGACGGCTTCGCCAAGGACCAGGATGGGCGTCATCAGAAGCTGTAGCGCAGCGAGGCCTTCACCGTGCGGCCCGTGTAGGCACGCGCGGCGCCGCGGCCGTCGTTGCTTTCCGTGTAGGCCAGCTCGTTGAAGAGGTTGTTGGCCGCCAGCGAGAGCGTGGCCTTGTCGGTGAGCGCATAGCTCGCGAAGGCGTTGACGACGGTGTAGGCCGGCAGCGTGATGGTCAGCGCACCGGTGGGGCCGTCGTCCAGGCTCTTGGTCGTGCCGACGATGCTGACGCCAAAGCTCAGCGCATCGTTGAGGTTGACCGTTGGCGTGAGCTGGTAGACGACCTTGGCCTGGCGCTTGGGGGCGCGGCCGTCGGCCTGTTTGGCGTCGGTGTACGTCAGGCCGCCCAGCAGGCTGACGACGCCCAAGCGGGCCGAACCCTCCAGCTCCAGGCCGTTGCTGCGGTAGCTGTTGGCCTTGGCGACGATGGGGTTGGTCGTCACGTCGACATTGACCTCGTCGGTCTTGGCATGGAAGAGCGTGGCGAAGAGGCTCATGCCGCCGCCGCGGATCTTCACGCCGGCTTCGGCCTGCCTGACCTTGTTGGTCGGGATGGTCGGGCTCTTGCCGTTGACGAGGTTGGGGTTGTTGAAGAAGGTGATGCGGTCGGCGTTGTAGGCGGCGCCGTCGGAGTAGCGGGCGAAGACCGACAAGTCCTTGCTCAGCGCGTAGTTGCCGCCCAGCGAGTACGAGGTGCGAGCGAAGTCGTAATCGATGGCGTTGGGCTTGGTGAGGTCATAGCTGACGCCGGCGTTGGACTGGTAATAGGCGCCACTGGCCTTCTGGTTGTCACGGCGCAGGCCGATGTCGGCCGACAGCGCGCCGGACTCCAGGTTGAACACGACATAGGGCGCGTTGGTCGTGTACTTGCTGTCCTGCGTGTTGCTGCAGCAGCCACCAAAGCCGGGCGAGCCGTTGACGACGCCGGGCACGTTCAGCACGCGGGCGCCCTCGCCGCTGGCCGACAGCGAGTACTGGTTGAAGTTCCACGTCAGGTCCAGCTGCTGCACCGAGGTGTAGAGGCCGGCGACGGCGCTGAGCTTGGCGCCGCCGTCGAGGTCGAAGCTGCGCGAGAACTTCAAGTCGTTGGCCATCAGGCCGGCGTTGTCGACCTTGGTGTTGAAGACGACGGCGGTGAACTTCGCTCCCGTGTAGGCCGTGCCGGCGTCGGGACCGCTCGCCAGCGTCGTGCCGGCGGGCGCGGCGGCCACGTCGTCGCCCGGGAAGATGCCGATGAAGCGGCCCGAGTTCCTGCTCCACGAGAACTTGTTCTGCAGGCGAAAGCCCCCGCCTGCATCCAGGTCCACCTCGGCGCCGAAGGCATCGCTCCTGGCGGCCAGGCCATCGCGGATGTTGCTGGTCGCGCGGCCGTTGGTGTTGGTCAGCGTGCTGTCCAGCGGCCAGGCGGCGTCGTAGAAGGCGGTGCGGCGCGGGTCCAGGCCGGGGATCTGCTGGATGCTGCCGTTCACGTACTTCACCGGCGTGGGCATGAAGGTCGGCGTGTGGTCGTCCAGGTGCTTGAGGCTGAAGCGCACATAGCTCTTGCCCTCCAGCTCGAAGGTGAGGTTGGCGCGCACCTGGCCGCCGTTCTCGCTGCCGTCGGCGCCCTTGCGGCCACCGTCGCCGACGCGGTAGAAGCCGCCGATGAAGAAGCGCGTCTTGGCTGCCAGGCGGCCGCCGTAGCCGAAGTCGACGCGGGTCTGGTCGAAGTCCAGACCCTTGGTCAGCTGCAGGCTGCCACCCGGCTCCAGGCCGGTCTTGCTGATGAAGTTGATGATGCCGCCGGGCGCGCCGGTGGCCAGCAGCGCGGCCGAGCCGCCGCGCACGACCTCCAGGCGCTCGAAGCCGACATCGGCGCGCATCCAGGTGTCGGGCGTGGCGAAGGCGATGTCGCCGAACTGCAGCACGGGCAGGCCATCTTCCTGGAACTGGATGTAGCGCGCGCCGCCGGCCGAGACCGGGATGCCGCGCACGGCCACGTTGGCGTTGGACTCACCGCCGCTGGCCTCGGCGCGGATGCCGGGCACGCCGCGCAGCAGGTCGGTGGCGCTGGCGGCGGTGACGGCGGCAACGCCTTCGCTCTCGATGGTCGAGATGGCGACGCTGGAACGCATCTTGGACTTTGCCGACGAGGTGCCGGTGACGACGACGGCGTCGAGCTTGAGGCCGTCGGCCGGCTCGGCGGCGGGAGCCTGCTGGGCCTGCGCGGCGGCGCTCAACAGCGCCAGCGCCACGGCGGCGGCAAGAGGCTGGAGCGACGGGCTTGGGGTGGACCGGTCAAGGATCGGACGGGGGCTGGGCATGGTGTCTCCGGGTTGTTGGTGGCAGGCGCCCTCTGCGGGGCGGGCCGGATCGGCGCGCCAGTGACGCGTCGTCCGTGCCGTCATTCTGCGTTGCATCCGTTTGTTTTGCAATCGATTGCAATTCGGTATAAACGCGTACTTTATGGCAACTTCTCAGATACTTATTAGCCAACTGCAATCGATAGGCAATGCCACTGCGCGAACACAACCCGACCGGTAGCCCTGCCGCCGCATTCAGCGTTGATCGTCAGGAAACGTCGGGGGCGCTCTCGCGCAGCTTCAGATAGACCGGCAGCGTGCGTGGCCCGGCGCGCTCGCCGCGCAGCTGACCGAGCAGCGCCTCGACGAGCTCCGCACCCGCTTCGGCCACCGGCTGGTGCACCGTCGTCAGCGGCGGGTCACAGTAGGCGGCCAGCGGCATGTCGTCATAGCCCACCAGGGCCACGTCGCCCGGCACGCTGCGGCCGGCGGCGCGCAGGGCCTGCATCGTCAGCAGGGCCAGCACGTCGCTGCAGCAGACGACGGCATCGAAGTCGCGGCGCGCGGCGCAGAACGCCTGCACGATGCCGGTGGCGACGCCAGGCTCGAAAGGGGCGGCCAGCTCCAATACCGGGTCCGCGGCCAGGCCGGCATCGCGCAGGGCCTGGGCATAGCCCTGGCGGCGCAGCCAGACCTCGGGCAGGTTGGCATCACCGACGAAGGCAATGCGGCGCCGGCCCAGCTTCAGCAGATGGCGTGTGGCCAGCACGCCGCCGAGCACGTTGTCCCCGCCCACGCTGCAGTAGAGCTGCTGCGGCATCTCGCCACCCCAGACCACCAGCGGCAGCTTGCGCGCCGCCATGTCGTTGAGCTGGTCGTGGTGGCGCCACTGACCGATGAGGACCACGCCTATGGCCTTGCCGGAGTCAAACCAATGCGAGGCCAGGTCCAGATGCTCGGCGTCCACGCGCGACAGCAGCATGTCGTAGCCGCGGTCGGTCAGCGCGTCGGCAATGGAGCCGACGATGGACAGGAAGAAGGGGTCGGAGATGTGCTGGCGCGACCTGGCGTCATAGGGCACCACGACGGCCACCGTCTTGTTCTCCTGCAGGCGCAGGTTGCGCGCGCCGAAGTTGATGGAGTAGTTCAATGAACGAGCCAGTTCGGCCACGCGCTGGCGGGTCTCGGCGTTGACGAGCTCGCTGCCGTTCAGCGCCCGCGACACGGTGGACACCGACACGCCGGCCAGCCGCGCGATGTCGACCATCTGCAGGCGGCGCTGCTCGCCGCTGCTGGGCTCGGACGGGTCTTTGGATCTGGACATGGGCTGGCATCGTCGCAGGGTGGCCAGAGCTCCACAAGCGGAGCGACCCAAAGACAAAGGCCGGCAAGAGCCGGCCTTTGATTTCAATCAAACGTCGGACAGGCCGCAGGGCCCGTCCTCGGTCTTCAGGCTTTAGTCCTTGGCGTAGATGTCCACGTCCTTCGTCTCGCGGACGAACAGCACGCCGATGACGAAGGTCACGACGGCGATGACGATGGGGTACCACAGGCCGTGATAGATGTTGCCGTTCTGCGCCACCATCGCGAAGGTGATGGAAGGCAGCATGCCGCCGAACCAGCCGTTGCCGATGTGATACGGCAGGCTCATCGAGGTGTAGCGGATGCGGGTCGGGAACATCTCCACCAGCATGGCCGCGATCGGGCCGTAGACCATGGTCACGTACAGCACCAGGATGAACAGCAGACCGATCACCAGCGGCACGTTGGCCTTGGACATGTCGGCCTTGGCCGGATAGCCGGCGGCCTTCATCGCTTCGCCCAGCTCCTTCGTGAAGGCGGCGATGGCCTTGGTGCTGGCTTCATCGAACTTGTGCTCCGTCAGCCTGCTGGCGGTCGGCACGGCGATTTCCTTCTCACCCACCTTGACCATGGTCGGCGCGCCGGGGGCGGCCTCGATGGTCTCGGAGCTGGCCGAAGACTGGGCCAGCGCGCGCTTGGCGATGTCGCAGGCGCTGGTGAAGTCCACCGGACGCGCCAGCGGGCTGCCCTGGAAAGAGCAGCTGGCCATGTTGGTGGTCAGCGTGACCTTCTGGGTCTCCTGGGCCTTGGCGAGGTCCGGGTTGGCCGCGCCGGTCAGCGCCTTGAACAGCGGGAAGTAGGTCACCGCAGCCAGCAGCAGGCCGGCCATGATGATGGGCTTGCGGCCGATCTTGTCCGACAGCGTGCCGAAGATGACGAAGAAGGGCGTGCCCAGGATCAGCGAGATCGCGATCCAGATGTTGGCGCTGGCGGCGTCGACCTTGAGCACCGACGTCAGGAAGAACAGCGCGTAGAACTGGCCCGTGTACCAGACGACACCTTGGCCGGCGACCAGGCCGAAGAGGGCCAGCAGCACGATCTTCAGGTTCTTCCACTGGCCGAAGGACTCGGTCAGCGGCGCCTTGGAGGTCTTGCCCTCGGCCTTCATCTTCTGGAAGGCGGGCGACTCGTTCATGCTCAAACGAATCCACACCGAGATGCCCAGCAGCAGGATGGAGACGATGAACGGCACACGCCAGCCCCAGTCGCCGAAGTCCTTTTCACCCAGCGCCGTGCGTGTGCCCAGGATGACCATCAGCGACAGGAACAGGCCCAGCGTCGCGGTCGTCTGGATCCACGAGGTGTAGGCGCCGCGCTTGCCGTGCGGGGCGTGCTCGGCCACGTAGGTGGCCGCGCCGCCGTACTCACCGCCCAGCGCCAGACCCTGCAGCAGACGCAGGCCGACCAGGATGACCGGGGCAGCAGCGCCGATGGTGGCGTAGGTGGGCAGCACGCCGACGATGAACGTCGACAGACCCATGATCAGGATGGTGACCAGGAAGGTGTACTTGCGGCCGATCATGTCGCCCAGGCGGCCGAACACCAGCGCGCCGAAGGGGCGCACGATGAAGCCGGCAGCAAAGGCCATCAGCGACGCGATGAACGCCGCTTGTGGGTCCAGGGCCGAGAAGAACTGCTTGGCGATGATCGGCGCCAGCGAGCCGTAGAGGTAGAAGTCGTACCACTCGAACACCGTGCCCAGCGAGGAAGCGAAGATGACCTTCTTCTCCTCTTTGGTCATCGGCGTGGCGGCCGTTGAAGTCGCAGTTGCCATTGATAAGTCTCCGTCTGTTGTCGGGCCGCCCCACAGGCTTCCCTTGGCGCGACTATTCACAGTCCCTCTGACCGTGTTCTGACGCGAGTCTGAATCGAGGCTGACAAAACCCGCAGGAACCCTGGGGTCGCGTTTCTCAATGCGGGAATAGAACGCTGTCGCGGGTAAGTCCTGAGACTGTCGGTGTCAGTGTTTGCGGGCGATGCCAGGGCGTGATTGGGCCGCCGCCTCCCACGCGCCGCTGCGAAACCAGGGGTCGCCGGCCAGCGCCGCGCGCAGCATGGGCAACGCGTCCTGGCCCCAGAACAGCCGCCCCTCGAACTCGACGGTCGGCACGCCGAAGACACCCAGGGCCAGGGCGCCTTCGGTCTCGCTGCGCAGGCGCTGCTTGATGGCGTCGCCGGACGGTTCCTGCGCGGGCCCAAGGCGCTCAGCCAGCGCTGCCAGGCGGGCCGGGTCGTTGGCATCGGCACCGGCGCCACGCCAGACGTGGTGGAAGATCTGCTCGACGACCCAGCGGCTGGGCGTGTCGCCCGGCTGGCCCTCCGGCGCCGCACAGGCCCAGGCCAGGCGCAGCAACGGCAGCGGGTTGAAGGGATGCTGGGCCGGCGGGTCGAGCACGACGCCTTGCGCGTGCGCCAGCCAGGCCACCTGGCGGAAGGTCCAGCGCCGCTTGGCCTCGATCTCGGCCGGGCCCTTCTGCCCCAGGGCCTGTAGCAGGGCCGCGAACAAGATGGGCTTGTAGACCACCTCGACGCTGTGCCCCGCCAGCGCCTCTGGCAGCGCCTCGAAACCAAGAGCGGCGTAGGGCGAGATGGGGTCGAAGTAGAAGGTGAGCTGCTTCATCGGTCCTGTTCCTCGCTGTGCGGCCAGGGGCCGAGCCACAAACCGTGGCCGTGCATCTGGACACGGCGCTCGGGCAGTTGATCGAGGATGTGGCGCTGCACGGTTTCGGGCGCCCCGCCCCAGCCGGCGATCTCATGGATGCTGCGCGCGCAGCCTCGGCACCACCCCGTGGCAGCGTCCATCTGGCAGACGTTGACGCAGGGGGAGACGACGGTCGGCTTCATGTCTGCACGACGTCGATGACCGGCGCGCCTGTCAGCGTCTCCAGTTCGGCCGGAGTCAGCTTGAACACGCCGTTCGGGTGACCGGCTGCCGCCCAGATGATGTCGAAGCGAAACAGCTCGCGGTCGATGAAGAGCCGGGGCGCGGCGAAGCCGTCGGTGGGCGCGAAGCCGGCCGGCGACACGCCGCCTATGGAGAAGCCCGTGCGCGCCTTGACGAAGTCGGCATCGGCGCGGCCCAGGGCGCCGATGAGCGGCTTGAGCTTGGTCTCGTCCACGCGCCGGTCGCCGGAGGTGATGACGAGGACGGCCGAATCATCGGCCTTGAGGCGGAAGACGACCGACTTGGCAATCTGGCCCAGCGTCACGCCCAGGGCGTCGGCCGCCTCCTGGGCGGTGCGGGCCGCCACGTCCAGCCAGAGCGGCCGGTGGGGGTGGGCCTGTGCGGCCAGCGCGGCGGCGACGCGCTGGAAGCCTTCGGGTCGCGTGTCGAGGGAATCGAGGTCAGCCATGGCCGCGATTGTGTCGCGGCTGCCGGCTGGGGAATCAGTCGTGTCCCTTGCCCTTGTGCTTGTCCTTGCCGTGTCCCTTGCCATGGTCCTTGCCCTGGTCCCGGTCGCGGTCGCCATCGTCACGGCGGCTGTAGCGCTCCTCATACCAGTCCTCGCGGACGAAGTAGACCGGCGTGCCACAGGCGTTGTAGCGCGCGCAGTGCTTGGCCCAGTTCTTCTGGTGGCCCGGCGGGATGCGCATGTAGACGGGCTCGACATGGACCGGCCGGCGCTGCACCCACACCGGCTCGCGCATCATGACGGGCGGCGGCGCGGCGTTGCCGATGTCGATGCGGCCATAGAAGCCCGGTTGGCCGATCTGGACGGATACGCCCACGTCGGTGGCCTGGGCGGCGCCAGCGAGCAGCAGCGCTGCGGCGGCAAGGACGATCTTCTTCATGGGGTCTCCTTCGTGTGGTCAGGCATCGGGTAGTGTGAACTCGAAATCGTAGGAATGCCGATGGCCCTCGATGCGGATACCCATGCGGCCCGTGAGCCCGGCCAGCGCGCCGGTGCCGGAGTCGGGCACCACGGTGATCTCCAGCGACGGCTTGCCGCGCTCCATCAGGCCGCGGTGCACGAGGGCGAAGCTGCCTTCGCGGCCCTGCAGCGTGCCGGTCACCGTCTCCAGCGCTACATAGGCCGCCGAGCCGGCGACGCTGCCGTGCGTGGCCAGCATTTGCCCGGCCCCTCGCGCCTGCAGAGCGCCCTGGTACTGCTTGTCGAGCAGCATGCGGGCTATGGCCGGGCTCTCGCCCTGCGCATCCTGGCCCGCCATGCTGACGCTGAATTCACCGCTGATCGTCGTCATGACTCACTCCTCGGTTGTTGCTGGCTCGATTCAACTACGCGCCGCGCCCCGGGCACCATCGGCGTGTACAGCGGGATGGCGACGCGCACGGGGATGACGTCGAGCCGGGCGCCGAGCACGGTGCAGGCATCGCTGCCAGGTGCCGGGTCGCGCCAGCCGACGAGGCCAGGCGCGCGATGCAGGCGGAACTCGAAGCCGACGTCGGGCAGCGAGTCCTGAGCTGGCGGATTGGCGCGGTAGGCCAGGCCGAAGACCTCAGGCTCGGGGCCGTCGAGCAGCTGCGTCAGCGCGGCCAGGATGCAGCCCTCGCCGAGGATGTCGAGGAAGTAGCGGCCCGGGGCGTCCGCCGGCGCGTCCGGGAGAGCCGGGACCTGGCGCGGCCCGTGCAGCTTGCGCGACGCCGGTGTCGTCACACCGCTGTCGAGGTCGTGGCGGTCGCCCGAGTCGAGGTAGGACAGCCGCACGCCGCGCAGGTTGAAGGCGGGCAGCGCGGCGTCGTGCGTGGCTTCGGCCAGGTCGACGAGCAAGGCGCCGCTGCCGCCGATGACCTCCAGCTCGCTGCCCTTGATGACGACGGCCGCGTTCTCGTCCACCCCCAGGCCCTGCCGGCAACCGAGGGCCTGCAACGCCGGCAGCATGCGGCCGATGCGGCCACGCTTGAGGAAATGCTGGTCGATGAGCAGCCCGTCGCGCACGAAGCYCAGGCCGCGGTCGTACTCCCGGCCGGCGCGCCACAGGCCCTTGAGCACGGCCAGGTTGTCCATGGCGTCGCGGAACATCACCCGGCTCATGGCGGCCGCGCCCGCGCTGGTGCCGGCGATGACGCCGCCGGCCGCGAAGACGGCGCGAATGGCGTCCAGCATGGCCGTGGGCCGGCCGTCGGGCAGCAACGTGTCGACGATGTACTCCTGGGCGCCGCCCGAGAAGAACACCGCGCGGCTGGCGGCCACGCGGGCGATCAGCGCCGGGTCGTGCAGCCGCGCCTGCAGGTCGACGCCGTCCAGATGAGGCGCGACCGGAATGACCTCGGCGACGGCGCCGCAGCGGGTCAGCGCCGTGACGATCTGGGCCGCGATGCGCTCCGGCTCGTAGGCGGCCGTGGGAAACACGGCGATGCGCGCGCCGCTGCCGCCGGCCTCATCGACGATGCGCTGCCAGACAGCATCGCTGTCGGCTTTCAGTGCACCGCCGATGACGACGACGGTGCCGCTGTCATTGCCGGTATTGGGAGAGGTCTGCAAGATGAGCGCTGGCCCGGGCGAAAAGCGCGTACGGGCTGGATTCACAAGCCTGAAATGATCGCAGCCCTGCGCCGATTTCGGCAACGGGGCATGCCCGAGGAACGCAACGCTTGTGACCGAACGATGCCGGCGCCTACTGGCCGGAAGGTGCCGAAGCGGGCGGCGCCGGCACAGCCGGCCCGGCAGCCGGCCGGGGCGCGCCGTTCCAGCCGCCGTACAGCGGCATGGGCAGGCGCACGGGGCTGATGTCAAGGTAGAGGTTGGTCACGGTGAACTGCTCGCCGCCGAACTCCTCGGTGCTCCAACCCAGCGAGTCCGAGCCCTTGTAGAGGCGGAACAGGAAGCCCAGCTCGGCCAATGGGTCGTTGGCGCGCGGCAGCACGTCGAAGGCCAGGCCCTTGACCTCCTTGCGCACGCTGTCGATAAGCCGGCTCATCGCGCCGGAGATGGTCGAGTCGCCCAGCATGTCGAGGTGGAAGACGTCGTCGGTGTAGTACGGCTTGAAGTTGGGCGACTCAGCATCGTGCGTCTCGCCGCGCAGCTTGGGCGCCGACGGCGTCGTCGAGCGGGCACGCATGTGATAGCGGTCGCCATGCTCCAGGTACGACAGCCGTGCGCCCTGCACGTTGAAGGCGCCGAGCGTCGCGTCGCTCTTGGCCTCGGTCAGGTCGACAACCAGCGCACCGCGGTCGCCGATGATCTCGATCTCGTCGCCGCGGATGATGGCCGCCGTGTTCTCGTCCACGCCCAGGCCGATCTTGTAGCCCTTGGCCATCATCAGCGGGATCATGCGGCCGAAGCGGCCGCGCTTGAGGAAATGCTGATCGACGAACAGATGCGGGCCGACGAAGCCCAGGCCGCGGTCGACCTGCTTGCCATCGACGAAGCGGCCCTTGAGGATGTTCATCACGCTGGGCGCGTCGCGGAACATGATGGTGCTCATGATGGCCGCGCCGGCCGAGGTGCCGGCCACGACGCCGCCCTTGCGGTAGACGTCCCAGATGGCCTCTAGCATCGGCGTGCTCTGGCCGCCCGGCTGCAACACGTCGACGATGCGCTCCTGCGTGCCGCCGGTGAAGAAGATGCCTTTGGCGGCCTTGACCTTGGCGATGAGGGCCGGGTCGCGCACGACCTTGCTCAGGTCCACCCACAGGAACTTGGGCGCCACCGGCAGGGCCTCAGCCACGGCGCCGCGGCGCTGCAGCAGGTCCACCACCTGCTTGGCGCTGGCTTCGGGATCTTCACTGGCGGTGCCGAAAACGACGAAGCGCGAACCCTTGCCGCCAGCCAACTGCACGATGCGCTGCCAGACCTCTTCGTTGTCGGCCTTGAGCGCGCCACCGATGGGCACGGCATAGCCGCGGATGGCGGGTTCGACCTCCACGAGCGGTTGAAGCGACGGCGCCGAGGCGGCCGGTGCAGCCGGCGCTGGTTTTGCGGCGCTGGCGCGCGGCGCCGACGCCGGCGTGGCCGGGCGGAACAGCCGGAAGCCCGGCGCCGCGCTCGCCGCCGGAGCGGGTATCGGTGGCGCCGCCTGCGCACCCATCGTCAATGCCATCGCCGTCCAGCCGGCGCAGATCCATGCCCTCATGCCCAAGATCCTTCGTGTTCCATCGCTTGATGATGACAGACGCCCTATGACGGCTTGCCCCTAATCCGAACGATAACGGCGTGGCGTGCAAGAGACGAATCTCACCCCTGGAGACCGGCATCCAACGCCCCCATGCCTAGACTCGCGCCAAACCACCAAGCCTAGCGGAGTCCATCCATGAAAAGCCCCTGCCCGTCTCGCATCGCCCTGGCAGCTGCGCTGCTGGCCTTGACCWGCGCCGCCCAGGCGCAGTCCACGCTGGAGCGCGTCGAGGTCACCGGCACGGCCATCAAGCGCATCGAGGGCGAGACGGCGCTGCCGGTGCAGGTCATCACGCGGGCCGAGATCGACAAGGCCGGCGTGACGACAGCGGCCGAGCTGATCGCCCGCCTGAGCGCCGGCGCCAACAACCTGACCGACGGCGGCAGCGTGGCCTATGGCGGCTTTCGCGACCAGATGGGCTTCAACGCCGCCAACCTGCGCGGGCTGGGCGTATCGTCCACGCTGGTGCTGCTGAACGGCCGGCGCATGGCCAACTTCGCCTCGCCCGGCGATGCGGCCGGCGTGGACCTGAACAGCATCCCGGCCGCCGCCATCCAGCGCGTTGAAATCCTGCTGGACGGCGCCTCGTCGCTGTACGGCTCGGACGCCATCGGCGGCGTCATCAACTTCATCACGCGCAAGGACTTCAGCGGCGTGGACATCAATGCGCTGGCCGGCAACACCAGCGAGGGCGGCGCCAACAAGCGTTCGGCGACGGTGGCCGGCGGCTTTGGCGACTACGGCCGCAACGGCTTCAACGTCATGGCCGTGCTGGACGTGCAGAAGACCAGCAGCCTGAATGCCTCACGCCGCAAGTTCATCAAGGAGCTGGACATCCCGGGGCGGCTGCCGGACCTGCTGTCCAGCGCGAGCTTCCCCGGCAATATCAAGCTGGACCAGAACCTGCCTGGCTCGGAGCAACGTGATCTGCTGATCGACGAAGGCTTCAAAGCCAACGGCAAGGACGTCATCAGCGAGTACACGATCAACCCGGCGGCGGCCACGGGTTGCAACCCGCCGGCCAACCTCTATCTGCCGGCCGGCATCGGCGGCGTGGACGGCTGCACCTTCGACTACATGCGCGACATCGAGCTGTACCCGAAGTCCAAGAAGAGCAGCCTGTTCACCCGCGGCGTGTTCAACCTGGGCGGCGGGCACCAGTTCTTTGCCGAAGCCTCACTGGCGCGTGCTCGCACCTTCTACACCGGCACGCCCAACCGCGTCGATGCCGAGATGGACGTGTCGCTGGTGCCAGCGCTGAAGAACACCGGCTTAGCTGCGTTCGACGCCGACGACGAGCGCCGCATCATCGTCGTGCGCACACGCCTGGCCGAAGCCGGCCTGCGCACCAGCGAGCTGGTGGCCTCGGCCAATCGCGTCGTGCTCGGCACCAACGGACTCGTGGGCGGCTGGGACTATGAATGGGCGCTGAACCACAGCACCAGCAAGATCTCCGACCGCGACTACCAGGGCTATCTGAACGAACAGATGGTCATGGACGGCTTTGCCGCCGGCACGCTCAGCGCCTTCGGCCCGTCCAGCGCCGCCGGCCTCGCGCTGTACGAGAAGGCCCAGATCCGCGGCGAGGTGCGTCGCGCCACCGGCACGATGGACAGCCTGGACTTCAAGGCTTCCAAGGCCATCGCCCGACTCGCCGGCGGCGAACTGGCCCTGGCCTTCGGGGGTGAGCTGCGCCGCGAAAAGCAGAACTACCACCAGTCCGACGCGCTCAAGCAGGACCTCATCCTCGGCGAGACCACGCAGGGTCCCGACTCCGACTTCGGCAGATCGCGCAAGGTCAGCGCCGGCTTCGTCGAGATCAGTGCACCCATCACCAAGCAATTGGAATTGCAGGCGGCAGTCCGCTACGAGCGCTACCAGGTCAGCGGCGGCGCGGCCAGTCCCAAGCTGGGCCTCAGGTATGTGCCCAGCCCCGAGCTGCTGCTACGCGCCTCGGTGGGCAAGGGCTTCCGCGCGCCCAGCATGTCCGACCTCTATCGCCCGGTCACCGAAGGCTCGTCGGCCACGCTGGTCGACCCGGTCTGCCTGGCCGCCGACCCGGACAACACGCCCACCGACTGCTCCGACCTCTGGACCACGCTGAACTACAGCAACCCCAAGCTCAAGCCCGAGAAGTCGCGCCAGTTCTCGGCCGGCGTCGTCTTCGAGCCGCGGCGCGGCGTCAGCCTCAATGTCGACTACTGGAACATCGAGAAGAGCAACCTGATCAGCACGCTGGGCGTGGATGTCATCCTGGGCAACCTCGCCAAGTACGGCGGCTTGGTGCATCGGGACGAAGACGACGACATCGAGGCCATCGACCTCATCAAGGAGAACCGCGGCAAGCAGCGCATCTCCGGCCTGGACTTCGGCATCTCGCTGACCAACCTCAAGACCGGCATCGGCCAGTTCGGCCTGCGCCTGAACGGTACGCTGACGCTGAAGTCCGAGCAGCAGACCGGTGACGGCGACCCCTACGTCAGCAACCTCAACGTCTTCATCAACGACGGCGTCGTGCAACGCTGGCGCCACACGGTGAGCGTCGACTACGAGACCGGTCCCTTCTCGCTGACGCTGTCCAACAGCTACCTGCAGGGTTACAACGACCAGCACATCATCGGCAAGCCTGACCGCAAGGTGGGCGCCTATTCGCTGTGGAACCTGTCGGCCGGCTGGGAGGCCACCAAGTCGCTGACCTTGCGCGCCGGTGTGCAGAACCTCTTCGACAAGGCCCCGCCCTTCTCGCAGCAGGCCTGGTTCTTCCTGTCCGGCTACGACCCGAGCTACACCGACCCGCGCGGCCGCTACGGCTACGTCAGCGCGAAGTACAGCTTCAAGTGACGATCTCGCGCACCCAGTCCGGCAAGGCCATCGCCTTGTCGGTCTGGGCGTCGAACCACAGCGTCGTAGCACCCCCCTCGGCGTAGATGACGCCGGGCTCATCGGCCCGCTCCAGCGTGATCCAGGTCTCGAAGCTGGTGCGGCCGGGGTCGCTGACGTAGTGCTTCGCCAGCACCTCGCCGGGCGCCTTCAGCTGGCGATAGAAGTTGCAGAAGACGTTGACGATGACCGGCCCCTGCCCGCCCGGGTTCGGCGCGGCACCGATGGATGTGAGCCAGTCGACACGCGCGATCTCGAGATATCGGAAGTAGAGCGTGTTGTTGATGTGGCCCATCGCATCCATGTCGCCCCAGCGCATGGGAATGCGGCACTCGTAAGTCAGCTTTTTCGCGGCCGGGACGACGTACCTCATCGCTGCATCAAGGCTCGATGCCCAGCTCCGCAGCGATGCGGTTGACGAGGCCGCGCAGCGACGCCACCTCGGCGCGCAGCAGCGCCACTTCCTCATCGCGCGGCATTGCAGAAGCGATCGCATGCTCGACCGACGCCACCGGCCCGCTCAACAGATGCGCCCAGCGGGCCTCACGCGCACCCGGCGCCCTCGCGAGCTTCACGGCGTAGGGCGGGTCACGGCCCGCCAGCTCGTCGAGAAATCCCTCGACCGACGACACGTCCGCAAAGCGGTGCAGCCGCTCGGTGTTCTGGCGCAGCTCGGCCGCCGTCTGCGGGCCGCGCAGCATCAGTTGCGTCAGCAGCGCCATGGCCGCGCCGGGCACGCCCACGCCACGCGCAAAGTTGTGCTGATAGCGCACCACGCGGCTGCCGCTCACGGTGTTGACGAGGTGCAGGGCCTTCAGCTCTTCCACCGTTGCCAGCACCTCGGCCTCGCTGACGTCCATGACCGGGTCGCGCGCCGTCTTCTGGTTGCAACCCGAGGTCAGTGCATTGGCCGACAGCGGGTAGCTGTCCGGCACGGTGCTTTCCTTCTCGACGAGGACGGCCAGCACGCGGGCCTCCAGCGGGGTCAGGTCACGCTTCAACATCGGAGCCTATGAATGAGTTCGGCGCGGCCGAGCAGGCCGTCGCAAAGGCGCCAATGAAGGCGCAAAGCGGAGCAGTAGCTGAACTACTGCGAGCATTTGCAACGCAGAGTGGCGGCGTTGCGGCGGGATGAGCGGGCGTGCAGGGCTCGTTCATAGGCTCCTACACCCCGAAGCCGTCGTCCGCCTGGATGACGGCGCCATTGATGAAATGGCTCTCGTTGGCGCACAGCATCAGCAGCGCCGTGTCCAGATCCTTGGGCTGGCCCACGCGCTTGCGCGGCAGCAGGTCGACGAGCTTCCTGCCCTGCTCGGTGCCCCAGTGGTGGTGGTTGATCTCGGTGTCGATATAGCCCGGGCAGATGGCGTTCACGTTGATGCCGTGCTTGCCCCATTCGAGCGCCATCGCGCGCGTCATGTGGATGACGGCGGCCTTGCTCATCGCGTAGACGCCGATCTGCCCCACCACGCGCAGGCCGGCCATCGAGGCGATGTTGACGATGCGCCCGCCGATGAAGGTGCCAGGCGCCGCGCCGCTCGCGCGAGCCAGCATGCGCTTGCCCACCTCCTGCGCGACGAAGAAGGCGCCGCGTGTGTTGGTGTCCATCACCTTGTCGTAGTCGTTCTCGGTGACGTCGGTCAGCCGCTGCGTGGTGCCGACGCCCGAGTTGTTGATCAGGATGTCCAGCGTGCCGACCTCGGTCTCGGCATGGGCGACCGCCGACTTGATGCTCGCCACGTCCGTCACGTCCAGCTGCACGACGTGGGCGTCGCCGCCGTTGCCCTCGAGCTCGGCCCGCAAGTCCTTCAGCCGTTCCATGCGCCGGCCCGCCAGCACGACGCAGGCGCCCGCCTGGGACAGCGTGCGGGCGAACTGTGCGCCCAGGCCGCTGGACGCACCGGTGATGAGGGCCACGCGGCCTTCGAGGTTGATGGAGTAACTCATGAGACTGCCTTCTGAGTGGGTTGAGGCCATCCTACCGGCCTAGAGCTCGCGCCCTAGAAAAGCACGACCGTTCTATTTGCAATCCAGCCTCTCTAGAATCTCGCGCAATTCAAAGCTGACGAAAGACCCGGCATGACCTCCGAAGAAATCCTCGCCCAGTTCGGCCCCCGCGAGTCCATGGAATACGACGTGGTCGTCGTCGGCGGCGGCCCGGCCGGCCTGGCCACGGCTATCCGGCTCAAGCAGATCAAGCCCGATGCCAACATCGTCGTGCTGGAGAAGGGCTCGGAGCCCGGCGCCCACATCCTGTCGGGCGCGGTCATGGACCCGCGCGCCATCACCGAGCTGTTCCCGAACTGGCAGGAGCTCGGCGCGCCGCTGAAGCAGGCCGTGGCCAGCGATGACGTGCTCTTCCTGAGCGAAACCGGCAGCCAGCGCACCCCGGACTGGCTGGTACCGCGCAACTTCCACAACCACGGCTGCTACGTCATCAGCCTGTCCGACGTCGTCAAGTGGCTGGCGCAGCAGGCCGAGAACCTGGGCATCGAGATCTTCCCGGGCTTTGCCGCCGCCGAGGTGCTTTACGACGAGCAGGGCCGCGTTCGCGGCGTGGCCACCGGCAACCTGGGCCTGGGCAAGGACGGCGAGCCCACCGACCACTTCCAGATCGGCATGGAGTTGCTGGGCAAGTACACGGTGTTCGCCGAGGGCGCGCGCGGCCACCTCGGCAAGCAGCTGCTCGCCAAGTACAAGCTGACCGAGGGCAAGGACACGCAGACCTATGCCATCGGCATCAAGGAACTGTGGGAGATTCCGGCGGACAAAGCGCAGCCAGGCAAGGTCGTGCACACGGCCGGCTGGCCGATGGCCGGCGACACCTTTGGCGGCGGCTTCCTGTACCACCTGGAAGGCAACAAGGTCACGCTGGGCTTCGTCATCGGCCTGGACTACGACAACCCCTACCTGAGCCCCTTCGAGGAGATGCAGCGCTGGAAGACCCACCCCGCCATCCGCGCGCACATCGAAGGCGGCAAGCGCATCGGCTATGGCGCCCGCGCCATCAACAACGGCTCGCCTCAGGCCCTGCCCAAGACCGTGTTCCCGGGCGGCTGCCTGGTCGGCTGCGACGCCGGCTACATGAACGCCGCGCGCATCAAGGGCAGCCACGCAGCCATCAAGAGCGGCATGCTGTGTGCCGAAGCGCTGGCGCCCGCGCTGGACGCCGGCCGCGCACAGGACGAGCTGACGGCCTACCCCGAGGCCTTCGACAAGAGCTGGCTGAACGAGGAGCTGCAGCAGACGCGCAACTTCAAGCTCTGGTTCAAGAAGGGCAAGACCACCGGCCAGCTGATGACCGGCATCGAGCAGTGGCTGCTGCCCAAGCTGGGTGTTGCCAGCCCGCCGTGGACGCTGCACAACCACAAGGGCGACCACGAGACGCTGCGGCCTGCCGCAGAATTCTCCCCGATCACCTACCCCAAGGCCGACGGCAAGCTGAGCTTCGATCGGCTCTCGTCGGTGTTCATCTCCAACACCAACCACGAGGAGAACCAGCCCGCCCACCTGACGCTGAAGAGCGACGCGGTGCCGGTGCAGGTCAACCTCGCCAGATACGCCGGCCCCGAGAGCCGCTACTGCCCGGCCGGCGTCTACGAGTTCGTGCCCGGCGAGGGCGGCAACCAGCGCCTGCAGATCAACGCGCAGAACTGCGTGCACTGCAAGACCTGCGACATCAAGGACCCGACGCAGAACATCGTCTGGGTCACGCCCGAAGGCGGCGGCGGGCCTAACTACGCGGGCATGTAAGTCCACTTGCGCTGTTCCCGCGGGGGCCGATAGGCTGCGGCCTCCTTCGGCATCTCCCAGGAGTCAGCGTGAGCGCAGGAAAGATCAGAGTCGGCATCGGTGGCTGGAACTTCGAGCCGTGGCGCGACAACTTCTACCCCAAGGGCTGGCCGCAGGCGCGTGAGCTGGAGTACGCCAGCCGGCGCCTGACGGCCATCGAAATCAACAGCACCTATTACGGTGCCCAGAAGCCGGCGACATTCGCCAAGTGGCGAGACACCGCGCCCGACGGCTTCCTGTTCTCGCTCAAGGCCATCCGCTATGCGACGCAGCGTCGAGTGCTGGCCGATGGCGCCGATTCCATCAAGCGCTTCATCGACAGCGGCATCGCCGAGCTGGGCGACAAGCTCGGGCCCATCGTCTGGCAGCTGGCGCCCACGCACAAGTTCGACGTGGCCGACCTGACCGCCTTCCTGGAGTTGCTGCCCGACAGCGTCGACGGCATCAAGCTGCGCCACGCACTGGACGTGCGGCACGAGAGCTTCCAGTGCCCCGAATACTTGGCGCTGGCGCGCAAGTTCAAGGCGGCGACGGTGTTCACCGAGTCCGACGACTACCCGGCCATCGCCGAGCCCACGGGCGACTTCGTCTACACGCGCATCATGCGCACGCACTCGGACGAGCCGCTGGGCTGCAAGGCCGAGGTCTTCCCGGCGCTGGCCGCGTCCGCACAGGCCTGGGCCGGTGGTGGCGAACCCGACGGCCTGCCGCGCATCGAGCCGGCGGCTGAAACCAAGGCCGCGCCGCGCGACGTCTTCGTCTACTTCATCAGCGGCGCCAAGGTGCGCGCACCGCACGCCGCGATGGCGCTGCGGCGCGCGCTGGGCGAAGCCGTTGAGCCCTGACCCCTACTTGGCAGCTGCGGCCTCCGGCGCCCGCGCCACCACTTCGATGGGCGGCCGCGGCACGATGTGGTCGCGAAAGTACGCCTGCACCGCATCGGCGGTCACGGCGCGCAGGCCGGCGACCTCGGCCTGCATCTCGCCCTTCATGCGCGGCTCCGCCTGGATGCGCAACAGCCACAGCAGCCAGTAGCCGGTGCTCTCGGGCTCCTTCAATACGCTCTCCAGCTGGGGCTGCCTGGCTCGCTCCAGTTCGTCGGCGCTGACGGGCTGTTCGGCCAGCTCGCGCAGCTGCGTGCGCAGCAGCTCGCGGACGGTGTCGAACTTCTCCGGTGGCGTTTCGATGTTCACGAAGAAGCGCCCCGAGCCCGGCACGTCCAGCGAGCCGCCCGCCCCCGCCTGCGGCGAATAGGTGATGCCCAGCTTCTCGCGCACGGTGTCCACCAGGCGGGCCCGCAGCAGCGCGCCGGCCACACGGCCGGTGTGCGACAGCGCCGGATCCGCCCAGTGGTCGGGCATGGACCAGTACCAGCCCAGCACCGCCTGGTCGGCGCGACCGCGGTGGTAGACCACGTAGGGCGCACCGCCGCCCGCCACGGGCTCGGCCTTCAGGGCGGCACGCGGCTGCCGTGGCCGCTCGTCGCCGGCGCCGAAGGTGGCCTGCACGGCGGCGATGGCGGCGTCTTCGCTCACGTCGCCAACGATGAAGATGTCCGGGGCGCTGTCCAGCGCCGGCTTCAGGATCGCGGGCAGTTCACCGGCACGCGTGACCCTCACGTCCGCAGCGCTGAGCTGGAGCCCCAAGCGCGCATCGCCGCGGTTCATGACGCGCGAGACCTCCCGCTCATGGACTGCGGCGGGCTGCGCCTCCAGCGAGGCCACCTGGGAGCCCCCCAGCGCGGCCAGCTTCTCGCCGAACTCGGGGCGGAAGCCGGGGTCGCGGGCATGGGCCGCCAGCAGCTGCAGCTGGGCCAGCAGGTCGGCGGGGCGGGTCGTGCCCGACAGCGTGAAAGCATGCTGGCCCACGCCGAAGCCGACCGAGATGCGCTTGCCGCTGCGCTGCCGCCACAGCTGGATCTCCCCCATCGACCGCTGGCCGGTGCCGCCCATGGTGACGGCAGGGCTCAAGGCCCAGATGGCATGCCAATGCCTGGGGACGATGCCGGCGCGTCCCTGGCCCAGCTGAACCCGTACGCTCACCCTGTCCTTCTGCAGCAAGGTGGTCTTGATGACCAGACGCGCGCCGTTGGTGAACTGCACATTCGTCGTGCCCAGTTCGGCGTCCTGCGTGCGGGCCACGATGGCGCTGGCCTCGCCGAAGTCGGTGTACGGCCAGTCCGCCACCGCAACGGCCACCGGCTCAGCGACCGACCGCGCCATCGCACCTACCAGTTGCTGGTTCACCTTCTCCACACCGAAGGCGCCGGACTGGGTGCTGCGGAACAGCAGCGGCTGGGTGCTGCCGAAGCAGTCGCGCAGCGCGGCGGTCAGCTCTTCGGGCTTGAGCGTGGCCAGCAGCGGCTCCGTCTCGGTCATCGCCTGCTGCGCGCTCAGATGCGGCGCGTGCGGGTGGACCGCGTTGATCAGCCGGTCCGCAATGGCCGCATGGGCTCGCGTGGGCTCCTGGGCCAGGCGAGCCTGCATCTCGCTGCGCACACCCGGCAGCAGGCGTTCCATGTCGGCCGGGGTCACGCCATGGACCAGCAGTTGCCGCAGCTCGGCCACCGCCGCGTCGAGCGCGTCGGTCCATCGCCCCGGTTGTGCCTGCACCGACAGCTGGGCCACGCCGGCCACCCGGTAGACGGAGGCCTGCACGCTGGCTGAGGCGCCGATCAAGGGGCTGCCCGGTTGCTGCGCACGATCCCTCAGACGCTGGTTGAGCGCGCTGACGGCCAGACCCTGGATCAGGAACTCACGCGACACCGCCGGCGTGTGTGGGCGGATGTCCACCGGCCGCAACCAGGTCAGCGTGAGCGCGCTCGGGGCGTCCGGGGTCACATACTCGACTGTCGGCCGCGTCGGCCTGGGCGCGCCCAGGTCGGGCGTGTCGGGCGTGTCGGGCGGCGTGGCGTTGCGCCAGTCGGCAAAGCGGTCGCGGATCTGGCGCTCCACGGCGTCCACGTCGATGTTGCCGACGACGATCAGCGTGGCGTTGTCGGGCCGGTAGTTGGCCGTGTAGTAGCGGCGCAGACGCTCGGCCGTCGCGGCCTGGATGGTCTCGATGCGGCCGATGGGCAGGCGCTGCGGCACCCGCGTCCCCTCCAGCTGCTGCTGCATCTGGGCGACCCCGGCCCGCTGCGCGGGTCCATCGCGCACGCGCTCCTCGGACAGGATCACCCCCTTCTCCTGCTCGACGAGCTGCGGGTCCAGCGTCAGCCGGTCGCCGACCTCGCGGAACAGCCTCAGGCCCGTGTCCAGCGCGGCGGCGTCGGCCTTGGGGAAGTTGAAGTGGTAGACGGTCTGGTCGAGCGACGTGAAGGCATTGGTGTCGGCCCCGAAGCGCAGGCCCTGGCGCTGCAGCATGCGGATGACCTCGCCGTCCGGCACATTGGCGCTGCCCCGGAAGGCCATGTGCTCCAGGAAGTGGGCCAGCCCGCGCTCCTCGTCGCGCTCCTGCAGCGAGCCCGAGCCGATGCGCATGCGCATGGCCACGCCATCCTTGGGCGTCTCGTTGTGCTGGAGGGCGTAGCGCAGGCCGTTGGGCAGGCGGCCGAAGCGCACGGCCGGGTCGGGCGTGCGCTGCGACATCTCGTAGCCCCACAGCGGGACGGCCGAGGCTTGCATGGCACTGGCGGCAGGCGCCTCTGCCCGGAGCAGCGGTGCCAGCAGCGCCAGGGCCAGCGCAGCGGCCAGCACCGCCGTGCGTTTGACGATGGTCGAGGGGTGGCTTGTCTCGTTCATTCGGTGGTCTGATCCTGATCGCCCTCAGAAGGCGGCCGGACGGTAGCGCGCAGGCAGGGCGACACCGAATCAAACGCCTGAGCGATTGCCGGGCAATATTTCCCTGCGTGACCCTGGGCTGCCAGGCTTTCCTTCGATGTGGCGTCACCGCGTCAGGCGATAAGCCTTGAACTGGTTGTCCGTCTCCACCAGCAGCACGCCGGCCGCCGGCAGATGGGCGGCGCCGTCGGCCCCGTGTGGCAACACCAAGCGGCGCTCGCGACGCTGGGCGTCGTAGATGACCAGCCCGTCTTCGTTGCGCGCCCGCCCCAGGCTGCCACCCAAGCTGTGCACCTCATTCGTGCCTCCAGCAGCGCCGTCATACATGCCTTCCCAGAGACGCAATTCCTCGGTCTGCTTGTCGTGCGCTTGCAGGCTGCCGAAGGGACCGACGCGCCAGCGGTAGCGCGCCGGCTCGGCCTGGGCGGCCTGCGTCCACCACGCCCGGCTCACCTCGTCGCCCCACGGCCAAAAGCCCGGCGAGCCTTCCTCACCTTCGTCGTCGATGAAGGCATGGTCTCCATCTCTGCGCCCGGGTGTGGGTTTGCCTTCTGGCAGGAAGCGTCCACTACTCGCATCGACGTAGACCCGCCCCTCGCCGGAGCCAGGAGTGCCCGGCGGGGAACTCGGGTTCAGCCAGCGCACGGCAATGCGGCCTTCGTTCATCCACACCGCCGCCTCCGCCACCCAGCCGGGGCGGCGCACGACGACACGGCGGCCCGCGCTGCCTTGCGGGGCATCGAAGGCGCGCAGGGTCACCGTGTCGCCCTGCCAGCTCAGCCACTGCCCGGCCGGGATGATGGCGGCGCTGCAGACCTGCTCGCTGCGGGGCGTGGGCCGTTCGGCCAGCGTGGCACCCGTCAGCGGGTCGAGGCGGCGCAACCGCGCGCCTTCGTCCAGCCACAGCTCGCCTCGCACGTCGACGCCCCAGCGCGCCGGCCCGCGCCCCCCGGCGCCGTTCTCTGCCACGCAATGGGCAAGGCGTGCCTGATCCGCATCGGTGGTCGGCATGGCCAGTCGCTGCTCGAACAGCCGCTGCGGAGGCTGGCTGCCGTCCTTCACGTGGCGCACGGCCACGTCGCGCTCGCCCTGGTCCGCCACCGCACACGCCGTCGCGCGAGCGGCGGGCAGCGGGGCGTGACCGGGCATCGGTGCCAGGCCCCCGATGTCGCGGCTGCGCAGCGCCCCGGTGCTGACGAACGTGGACGCCTGGTAGACATCGACCGTGCCGCCCGGCGCCCAGCCTTCGATGCCCCACAGCGCGGCGCCGTCCGGCGCAGCAGCCAAGGCACGCCACACCTTCGCATCGCGGCCGCGTGCGGCCTCATCAGCCAGGCTTTGCTTCGTCAGCACCGACCAGAGCCACACGGCAGCCAGATTGCCGGGTCGGTACTCGTTGACGGCCACCCAGCGGCCCCAGGGGTCAGCCGCCAGATCGAGCCATTGCCCGCGCGAATGCTGCTGCGGCGTCTGCAAAGGCACGCGCGCTCGTTCCGCCCAACCGCATTCGACGAGGGATCGCGCCACGGCGGCAGCTGGGCGCTCATATGTCGACGCCTCGTGGTTGGACTCGACCTGCCACACCCAGCCCGCCTTCAGGCTCAGAGCCGACAGCAACTCCAACTGGTCGATGCGCGACACATCTCGCTGCCATCTGAGATCGACAAGCGCGCCGCTGTCCACGTCCCAGATCGCCAGCGTGATGTCGCTGGGGTCGGAGCCCCCTTCCCAGGCCTCACCCAGCCGGGCTGCGCGAACGAAGAGACGGCGCCCATCGTCCAGGAAGGCCAGATGCAGCGCCTCGGTAGAAGCCAGCGGCCACCGCCGCAGCACGCGGCGCTGGTCCACATCAATGAGCCGCAGCTCGCCACCCGCCTGCACCGCCACGCGCCTGCCGTCGGGCGACATGGCGATCGCGTACGAACTGGGGGCGCGCTCCGACAAGACGTGCTTATCCGGACATGCATCAGCCTCCTGGTCCAGGCTCGCCAGCAACGGCATGGCCAGCCAGTGCAAGCGCGGCTTCTCGCCGCCGGCAAAGTCAACGATGAGCACACAGCGCTTCTCGGTCTGCACGACAGCCCGGCGGGCATCATGGGATACAGCCAGCGCGTACATGGCATCACCGACATCGACTGCCTGCACAGCCGCCCCTCCACCGACCGACTCACGCAGCAGCAGCCGACCTTTAGTCCGAAGCCGCAACCGGCCATCGTCCGAAAACCTCAGCTGCGCGGCGCCGAGCTGCCGCCATACCAGGTCCGTCCGTTCGTCAGTGAGCCCCTCCGCGCCGACTGCTGCACCGATCGCCGCCAGCAGCAGTGCAAACAGTGCCCTCATCCCAGCCGCGCCATCCACTGCGCAGTCGCACGGTCCTCGGCGCGCTCCGACGCCGCCAGCGCCTCACGGATGCGCTGTCGCTCCACCGCCGCGCGGTTCTGGCTCAGCTTGAGCTTCAACTCCCAGCGCGTCACGCGGATGCGAAAGCCGACGATGGCGCCGAGCAGCTTGTGCTGGTAGTCCTCCTTCAACCCGCGCCATTGCTCGGCGTACTCGGGCTCGAAGCGACCGATGAGGCGCTTGAGCAGCGCGTCCTTGGCGGCAGCGCCGTCAATCAGCTCGATCTCGCCGTAAGCATGCAGGGCCGCGTAGTTCCAGGTCGGCACGTTCTGCAGGCTGTCGTAGTGGCTGGGGCTCACGTAGGCCCCGGGGCCGGTGAAGACGGCCAGCAGGCGCTGCTGCTGCGACAGCCAGGCCCAGTGCGGGTTGGCGCGCGCCATGTGGCCTTCGAGCGTGAAGCCGTCGCCCGTCGCTTCGGCGATCAGCGGCAGGTGGCTGCCAAAACTCTCGCCGGCCGCGTCCGGCCCGATCAGCAGCGCCAACGGGTGTTCGGCGATGAGGTGCAGCGCATGGGCCAGGTCGGACGAGGCGAAGTGCTTGGGCAGGTACACGGCGGTGATGGCGTCAAACGGAGAGGGCGACGATCATCGCGCACCAGAATGAGCAGCTCGCGCGGCGCATTTGCGTGATGACTTACGCGCATGCTGCCGTCAGCCTGCCGGYCAGCCCGCGACTCTGTTGCATGCTGCCGCCCGACCCCTCTCAACCCATGCGAAAGAACAGCCTGCGATGAACAAGGTCTGGCACAAGGGTCTCCCCTTCAGCCCCGAGGTGTTGCCCTATCTGCGACGCATGGCGCTGGTGGACGAGCATCGCGAGGCGCTGCTGCGCCTGCAGGGCGTGTGGGACAGCCTGGCCCTGCTGGGCCAGATGAGCGGCACGGCCACCGACATCGCGCACACGCGCACCGCCTTCCAGAACCTCACCGCCACGCTGCTGGATAGCCTGGCCCGGCGCCTGCGCAGCCACGCGCTGCAGCGCATGGACGGCAAGGCCCGCGTGGCCATCGACATCCTCGTGCGCAACCTGTTCGAGCGCACGGCCGACGTCGGCTTCCTCGCCGTGGACGGGCCGCTGTGCGCCCACGCCGCGCTGGATGTCCAAGACCCCGACCACGCCGCCAGCCGCGCCGAGCTGCAGGCCCGCTTCGCGGCCTACACCGCCAAGTACTCGGTGTATGACGACGTCATCGTCCTGTCGCCGCGCGGCGAGGTGCTGGCGCGGCGCAACGAGAGCGGCTCGCAGGCCGCCTGCCACGAACCCTGGGTGGCCGAGGCGCTGGCCTCCGGCGCGGCCTATTTCGAGCGCCACGGCACCACCGCGCTGCTGGGTGGCCGCCCCGGCCTGATCTACGCCCGCGCGCTGCGCACGCCGGGAGGCGGGAACGACGTGATCGGCCTGCTGTGCCTGTCGTTCCGGCTGGAGGACGAGATGGCGGCTGTGTTCCGCCAGCTGCTGTCCGGCGCCGACGAGCATGCCGTCATCTGCCTGCTGGACGCGCAGCAGCGCGTGCTGCAAAGCTCCGACGCCTGGCAGGTCCCGCCCGGCGCACAGCTGCAGCCCAAGGGCGAACGCGTCTTCTTCGCCGGCCGCGACTACCTCTGCGCCAGCGCCGGGGCCAGCGGCTACGAGGGCTACATAGGCCCGCCGGGCTGGCAAGCCTGCGTGCTGACGCCGCTGGAGTGGGCCTTCGAGGCCGGCGAGGACCACGGCGCCGGTGACGAGCTGCGCCGCCTGGGCGCCACGCTGGACACCCGCCAGCTCTTCGACGCCGAACTGCAGGGCATCCCGCTGGAGGCCCGGCGCATTCAGCGCAACCTGTCGCGCACGCTGTGGAACGGCAAGCTGCGCAGCCATGCGCAGGCCAACGGCGACGCGGCCGGCGCGGGCTTCGCGACGACGCTGCTCAACGAGGTGCAGCGCACCGGCGGCCAGCTGCGCCAGGTGTTCGAGCAGGCCATTGACCAGCTGCAGAGCCATGCGCTGGAAGCCGTCTTCGACGGCGCGCTGTTCCAGGCCCGGCTGGCCATAGACATCATGGACCGCAACCTTTACGAGCGCGCCAACGACTGCCGCTGGTGGGCGCTGGACGTGCGCCTGCGGCGCGCGCTGGCCGCCCAGGGAACAGCGCAGGCGCAGGCGGCCGCGGCCGAGGCCCAGCAGGTGCTGCAACACATCAACGGGCTCTACACCGTCTACTCGCTGCTGCTCGTCTTCGACCCGCAGGGCCGCGTCGTCGCCGTGTCGGACCCGGCCCAGGCCGGCCATGTCGGGCAACGGCTGGAGGCGGGCTGGGTGAATGCCGCGCTGACGCTGCGCGACCCGGAGCGCTATGTCGTGTCGCAGCATGAAGCCAGCGCGCTGTACGAGACGGCGCAACCCACCTACATCTACGCGACCTCGCTGCAGCACGAAGGCCAGGTCGTCGGCGGCATCGCCATCGTCTTCGACGGCGCGCCGCAGTTCGCCGCCATGCTGGCCGACGCCCTGCCCGACACCGCCGGTACAGACGTTGAAAACACGGCCGCAGGCCTGTTCGTCGCCCGCAACGGCCGCGTGGTGGCCAGCTCCGACGCGCGCTGGCCCGCCGGCACGACGGCGCCCGTGCCGCCCGCCATGCTGGCCGGCCTGGCTGCCGGCAACACGCTGCGCACCGAGCTGGAGATTGACGGCATGGTCTACGCCGCCGGCCTCGCCATGTCCCAGGGCTACCGCGAGTACCGCCAGGGCCAAGCCGCGTCGCCCGAGGACGTGGCCGCCGTGCTGCTGCTGCCGCTCGGCCCGCGCATGCCGGCGCAGGCCGCCGCCAGCGAGACGGGCTTTGCGCCACCACCCGCCCAGGCCGCCGCCGAGACGCTGGACATCGCCGCCTTCAGTGTGGCCGGCCAGTGGCTGGGCCTGCCCGCCGGCCAGCTCGTCGAGGCCGTCGAGCAGCCGCGCCTGACGGCCATTCCCAACGCACCGCGGGCCCTCGTCGGCATGCTGCAGCACGAGGGCCGCATGCTGCCAGTGCTGGACCTGAACCTGGCCCTCTACGGCCGCGCGCCCGACACGCTCGACGGCCCCGTCATCATCTGCCGCAACGAGCGCGGCCAGGGCCTGGCCGTGCGCGTGGACGAGCTGGGTCCCGTGTTCACCATCCCGGCGGCGCAAGCCCTGCCCAGCCCCGGCACGCGGGCGCGGCTGGTGCGCGGCGCAGAGGGGTCCAGCCACCGCATGCTGACGCTGCTGCCGCCCGAAGACCTGTGGGCGCACGTCGGCATGGCGGCGCCCAGCCAGACGGCGCTGCCGGCGCCCTGAGGACGGTCGCTCATGGCCGCACTCCCGCCCCTGACCAGCCTGCGCCCCCACGGCGCCAGCGCGGACGAGGAGGTCGCCGTCGAAGTGCCGGTGGCGCTGACGGTCAACGGCATCTCGCAGGCGGTCATGCTGGCGACGCCGGCCGACCTGGCCGACTTCGCGCTCGGCTTCGGCCTGAGCGAGGGCTGGTTCACGGCGCGGCAGGAGCTGCTGGACGTCGAGGCCACGGCGCAGGCCGAAGGCATCGAGCTGGCGCTGACCGTGACGGCCGCCTGCGAGCAGCGCCTGAAAGCCCGCCGCCGCACGCTGGCCGGGCGCACCGGCTGCGGCCTGTGCGGCGTCGAGAGCCTAGCCGAGCTGGTCAGCCGGCGGCCCGGCGCCGTCAAGGCGCCCTCGCTGGAGCCTGGTGCACTGGACCGCGCGCTGGCCGCCCTGCCTGCAGCCCAGGTATTGAACGCACGCTGCGGTGGCCTGCACGGCGCGGCCTGGTGCTCAAGCCGCGGCGAGCTGCTGCTGGTGCGTGAAGACATCGGCCGGCATAACGCGCTGGACAAGCTGACCGGCGCCCTCGCCCGCCAGGATGCTGACGTTCGCGACGGCTTCGTGCTGATGTCCAGCCGCGCAAGCTTCGAACTGGTGCACAAGACGGCCATGGCCGGCGCGGGCCTGCTGGCCTGCATGTCGGCGCCCAGCAGCCTGGCGATTGAGACAGCGCAGAGCCTGGGGTTGCAGCTCTGGGCTTTTGTGCGCGAGGGCCGCGCGACGCGCTACGCCTAAGGTTTCCCGACCTGGCTGGGCTCGAGCGCGACCGGGCGGATGGCGCCGTCGGCGTCGTACTCCAGCGGCGCGAGGGTGATCGACCGTCTATGGCTGCCGCCGCCCGGCAGCAGCTTGTCGTGGAAGAAGATGAAGCTGCGGCCCTCATGCGCCAGGATGGCCTGATGGTTGGTGGAGATCTTCAGGTAGTCGATCACCAGGCCACGATAAGTGAACGGCCCCAGCGGTGATCTGCCCGTGGCATAGACGATCTGCCCCGGCCAGCCGGTCGAGAACGTGAAGTAGTAAACCCCGCCGCGCTCGTGCAGGAAGGGGGCCTCGCCGTAGGTCTTCTTCTGCTCGGCCAGCCCCTGGATCTGCACGTTCTGGATGGGGCCGTCCAGGCTGATCATGTCGGCCTTCAGCTTGACGACCTTGGGCACGCGGGTGCCAAAGTAGAGGTAAGCCTGGCCGGCCTTGTCGACGTACACGGCCGGGTCGATGGGCTCGTCGCCTGCATTGGCGTCACGGGCCTTGTCGACCAGCGCGTCGCTGCGCGCATCGGTGAAGCCGCCGTCCGGCCGGTCCGACACCGCCACGCCTATCCGGTCGCCGCCGACCGGCGCGTAGAAGAAGTATTTGCCGCCACGGAAGGCCGCCTCCGGCGCCCAGGCCTTGGCGTCGGGCCGCGCCCACTTGAACACGCTCACGTCCAGAGGCAAGCCGGCATCCGTCCAGGTGCTCAGGTCCGGCGAGGTGTACAGCCGCCAGCTGGTGGAGTCCCAGTACTTGCCCGAGTTGGACGCGTCGTCCGTCGCGTAGAGGTAGAAGCCGCTGCCCGCCGCCGTCGTGAAGTGGTGGGGCGAGGGATCGGCGTTAAAGCGCGTCGAGATGGGCCTGGCGCCCTGGGCGCCGGCAGACAGGGTGGCRCAGGCCAGCAAGGCGCAGAAGAGGTGTCGCATGGCGCCGGAGTTTAGGAATCGCGCCCGACGTACGACGCTTGCCGCCGGCATCGCTCACAAAGATGAGCGCGGCCGCCTCAGCGCATCGTCGCCAGCGGCGCAGGCGCCATCTCGCCCTCACCGGCCGCGAAGCAGCTCACGGCGATCTGGTCGCGCCCGTTGCGCTTGGCCTCGTAGAGCGCCGCGTCGGCCGCCGCGTACATGGCCTCGGGCGTCAGGCGCGACGTGGGCGCGGCCCACCAGGCCAGGCCGAAGCTGGCCGTCACGACCTTCATCGGGCTCTGCGCATGCGGCATGGCCAAGGCATGCAGGGCCACGCTGAGCTGGCTGACGAAGTGCTGCGCCGTCTCGGCCGAGGCTGCCGAGAAGATGACGCAGAACTCTTCGCCGCCCAGGCGGAAAAGCGCGTCGGTCGAGCGTTTGAGGCCGTCCTTCAGCGTCACCGCCAACACCTTGAGCACGGCATCGCCGGCCTGGTGACCGTAATGGTCGTTGTAGGCCTTGAAGTGGTCGACATCGATCATGCACAGGGCCACCGCCTGGCCGCGCTGCGCACCGGCGAGGGCCGCCAGGCAGACGTCGTTGAAGTGGCGCCGGTTGAAGGCGCCAGTGAGCGCGTCCAGGATGGCCAGGTCGCGCAGCTGGCGGTTGGCGGCCTCCAGCGCGCGGGCGTCGTCGTGCAGGCRCTGCTCGTCGGCCTTACGGCGCGAGATGTCCATGTGCGTGCCGGCCAGGCGCAGCGGCCTGCCCTCGTCGTCGCGCTCGAAGACGCGGCCCATGCTCTGTATCCACACCCAGTGACCCTGGGCGTGGCGCATGCGGAACTCGGCCGAGTAGCGCTCGTCCTCACCGTTGAAATGGCGCTTCATCGCGTTGTGGGCCTCGATGAGGTCGCCGGCGTGGCACAGGCGCTCCCAGGTCGTGCCGGTGACGGGCTCCAGTTCGGCACAGGTGCGCCCCAGCATCTGCGCCCAGCGCTCGTTGATGACGAGGCGGCCGGTGTCGATGTGCAGGTCCCAGATGCCGGCGGCGGTGCCGTCCAGCACATTGGTCAGGTGCTGGCGGTCCTCGGCCAGCGCGGCCTCGGTGCGCTCCAGGCGGCGGCGGATGACGAGGGCGCGGGTCATGGCCAGCGCGACCAGCAGCGTCGCCACGCCGCCGCCCGCCAGGGCCAGCAGCGGCGCCTCGTCGCGGCCACCGCCGACGAAGCTGGGACGCGGCCTCAGCACGAGCTGCCAGGGCCGGCCGCCGACGTCGACGCTGAGCGCGGTGTCGGTCGCATCAGTGCGAAGGGGCTCGCTGCCGGCCGACGAGAAGATCAGGCGGTGCTGGCCGTCCTGGTCGAAGACGAAGAGGTCCAGCTCGTTGGCGTCGGCGCGCAGGGCCGCCTCGCGCATCAGCTCGGGCACCTCGATGACACCGGCCAGATAGCCCAGCAGCCCGGCGCGGCGCGCCTCCACGCCGGCCGGCCGGGCCGAGCGATAGACCGGTGCCGACACCGCAAAGCCGCTCACCGCCGGCCCGGTGTGGTCGCGCCGGATCAGGCCGAAGGTTTCCGAGGCCACCGGCGAGCCGGCGTCCCGCGCCAGCAGCTTGGAGCGCATGCGGCGCGGGTCGAAGGCCATGTCCACACCCAGCGCGGCGCCCGTCGCCGGCCAGGAATACAGCACGGGCACATGCAGCTCGCGTTCTCGGACGGGGATGAAGCCATCGCTTTCCTTGCCCGGCGCCGGTTCGACGACGCGATAACCCGGCTGCTCGAGGCCGGCGCGGCGTTCGAACTCGGCCAACTGGCCGCGCGGCACGACGGGCTGCCATTCCAGCAGCGTCATCGTCGCCGACTCGCCCAGCAGGCTGGCGCCATAACGCGAGAACTGCTCGCGCGTCGGCCCACCCTGGGCCGAGAACATCAGGCTGCTGACCTGCAAGGCCTCCACCACACGCACCAGCTGTAGGTCAAACGCGCCGACGACGCTCTGACCCATCGCGTTGAGCAGCTCACGCTGCTGGGCCGCCTCCTTGGTCGCGAGCGACCGGTAGGCGCTGACGCTGCTGAACAGGCCCAGGACGATCAGCGCCATCACGAGGGCCGCGTCCGTCAGCAGCGGCCACATCCGGCGCGGCGCGCGGCGCGTCATGGCGCGGGCCCCAGCAGCGTCACCAGACGCTGGTAGAACTGCGCCTGCTGTCGCGCGAACTGGCCCGGGTCGGGCATGGCGCGGATGCGTGGCGAGGCGCCGGCGGCCTCGGTGCCGGCCTGCCACTCGGGGTCGTCCGCCACGCGCTCGAGGATGCCGCGCCAGCGCGCCACCACGGCGGGCGGCAGGCCCGCCGGCCCGACGAGCGCGGACCAGCCCTGCAGGTTCTGCATATCGCGCAGGCCCACCTCGGCGGCGTTGTGCAGCTGCGGCAGCGACTTCAGTCGCCCTTGGGCCGTCGTCATCAGCCCCCGCACGGCGCCGGACTGCACCGCCGGCACCACGCTGCGTGCGCTGTTGCAGGTGAAGTCCGCCTCGCCGTCGAGCAGCGCCTGCGTCGCCTGCGGGCCCTGAACGAAATGCACCGGCCGGGCCGCATCGGCGGGCAGGCCGGACAGCGCCAGCAGGTAGCGCACCGCCAGGTATTGCAAGGTGCCCGCCCCGCCGGTGCTGTAGCGCAGCCGCCCGGGCGCCGCGGCAATGGCCGCCTGCAGTTCCCGCATCGACGTGATGGGCGACCCCACGCGAACGGCACAGATGAGCGGCGCCTGGTCCAGCACGGCCAGCACTGTGAAGCCGGACAGCGGCACCGAGTTCTGCGGCGACAGCGCGGGCTGGACGATGAGGTTGCCCACCCGGCCGACCATCAGCGTGCGGCCATCGGCCGGTGCGGCCTGCGTGACCCGGTTGGCCGCGCCGCCGGACTCCGCCGTTAGGTAAACGGGCTCGAACGACTGGCCGGCGACCCGGCCGATGCTGGCCATGAGCAACCGGGCCGACTTGTCCGTCTCGCCACCGGCACCGTAGGGCAGGTAGAGCCGCACCGACGCGGCGCCACTGGGCGCAGGCACGCCCGTGGGCGGAGTCGCGCCGCCTTCATGCGGGCGCGCGCACACCGCTCCACCGGCCAGCATCGAGCCGGCCAATGTGAGCTGCGTGATGAGCTTTTCGCCCCAACGGATTCTTCTTGCGAGCGCCACAAGGCCATCATAAATAGTCGAATCGAACCCGTAATTGATAAATTCGCAAACGAATTGCTCAATTCGTCACAAGCAATCGATGCGGATGAGGGATGTGGCGAAGTTGATCGC